>JAOZQC010000173.1 GCA_029932425.1 Planctomycetota bacterium
ATCGAAGGCGTGCTCCGCGCCACAGGCCGCGCAACGGGCGAGGAGCCGGTCCACCTCCCGCGCCGCCGCGCCGCGGTGGAACCCGAGGGTGAGGAGCGCCTCCACCGCGTCGTCCCGGAGGTCCAGGCGGGGGACGGCCCCGGCCGGCTCCCGGCCGGGGGCCTCCTTGGCGAGCTTCTCCCTGAGCTCGAAGACCATGCGCTCCGCGAGCTTCTTCCCCACCCCCTTGAGGCGCGTGAGCAGGGACGCGTTCTCCGCGAGCACGGCGTCGCGGAAGTCCTCGTAGCGGGACGAGGAGAGGATGGAGAGGGCCACCGCGGGTCCGATCCCCGAGACCTCCAGGAGGACCTGGAAGAACCGGCGCTCCCCGGGCGTGGCGAAGCCGTAGAGGCGGAGCAGGTCCTCCCGGACGTGGAGGTGGGTGTGAACGAGCGCCTCCGCGCCCGGCTCGGGAAGGGCCTCGTAGGTGGAGAGGGGGATCGTCAGCTCGTATCCCACCCCGGCCACCTCCACCACGGCCCGGGTGGGCTGCTTCTCGACCAGGCGGCCGCGGAGGTGGTCGAACATCCCCGCCGCCGGCTACCGGGGGTCGGCCAGGGAGAGCCCGTACTCCGCGAGCTTCTCCTTCACCTCGTTCATGGAGGTCTGACCGAAGTTCTTCACGAGCATGAGGTCCTTCTCGCTGAACTTCGTCAGGTCGCCGAGGGTCTCCACGCCCAGCGCGGCCATGGCGTTCCGGCTCCGGACGCTGAGCTCGAGATCCTCGATACGCTTCTGCAGGATGTCGCCCTTCTCCGGCTCGATGCCGAGGAGGGTCCGGGCGTCGCGCTGGATGGCCGAGGTGCGTTCCTCCCGGCCCATGCCCAGGCGGAGCCCCTTCTGGGCCAGGATGTCCTTGATCTCCTGGAGGGAGGTCTCGCCGAAGTTCTTGTAGGAGAGCAGCTCCTGCTCGGTCTTCTTGATGAGGTCGCCCAGGGTCTCGATGTTCATCTTGGCCAGGCAGTTGCGGCTGCGCACGCTCAGCTCGAAGTCGGAGATGGGGATCATGAGGATCTGGGCGCGGCGGTCCTCGGTGCGCTCCAGGTCCTCGTCGTAGTACATGTTGAGGGAGGCCTTGGCGTCGCGGAGGAACCGGCGGGCCCTCCGGTGGTTCGGGTAGATCTTGAGGATCTGCGAGTAGACGTCGATGGCCTTCGAGTACTCGCCCCGATCCTCGTAGAGCACCCCGAGGTTCACGAGGGCGTTGGTGTAGGTGGGCCTGAGCCCCCGGAGCCTCTCGTAGAGTTCCACCGCCTCGTCCTCGTTCCCGTCGAGGTCGAGCATGAAGGCCAGGCGGAACATGGCCTTGGCGTGCTCGGGATCCCTCTCCAGGGCCGCCCGGTAGCCGCGGTAGGCCTCCCCGTACTCGCCCGCGAGCTCCGCGAGGAAGCCCGCGAGGAAGAGGCCGTCGGCCCCCTCCTTCTCCTCGGAGGAGAGCTCCTTCAGGGCCTTGCGGGCGGCGGGGAGGTCCCGGGACCGGAGGAGGGCCTCCACCCAGAGGACGCGGGCCTCGGGCTCCCGCTCCTTGATCTCGGCGAGGATCGAGGCCGCCTCCTCCGGGCGCCCCGAGCCGAGCAGGGCCCGCCCGAGGACGTGCCGCACCCGGGCCCGGGTCCCCGCCTTGGCGAGCCATTCCACGGCCCGGCGGTTCTCCCCGATGACGTACAGGGCGTACCCCTTGGTACGGATCACGGACGGCGCCCGGCCCGCGAGCTCCAGGGAGAGGGGAAGGTCGTCGAGGACCTTGTCGATCTCCTTGCGGACCTCGCGCTCGGTGAGGGCGCGGACGCGGAGGGCTTCGAGCTCCGGGATCGGGGGGTCCGGATCCTCGAGGAGGGGGCGGACCTCGAGGGTCGGTTCGGCGGTGCTCTTGCTCATGGGAGACTCCAGGCCTTCGGAAACGGAGAAACACGCGAATATAGGACCTGGCGGCCGCCAGTCAACTTATCCCGCCGTGGCCAAAGCCGGACGCGGTTCCTGGCGCGCGATCGCCGCCATCGCATATAGTCGGCGCCGGAGAGGGGAGCGGGAGGACCCGGACCATGCCCGATCGCGACCCGGAATGCGTGTTCTGCGGCATCGTGGCGGGGGAGATCCCCTCCACGAAGCTCTACGAGGACGAGGAGATCCTGGCGTTCGAGGACATCCATCCCGTGGCCCCGGTGCACCTGCTCGTGATCCCGAAGCGCCACATCCCCACCGCGGACGACGTCCGCGACGAGGAGGGGGATCTGCTGGGGCGGATGTTCCTCACCGCGCGGTCCCTCGCCCGCTCGGCGGGGATCGTCGAGGACGGCTACCGCATCGTCATGAACGTGAACCGGGGGGCGGGCCAGCTCGTCTTCCACATCCACTTCCACGTCCTCGGGGGCCGGCCGCTCGGCAAGATGGGCTGACGCCGCGGGAGGGCGCAGGCCGCCTCCTTTGAGGGGGGCGGGAGGCCGCATGGAGAAGCTCGTCGTCGAGAAGAGCCCGCCGCTCTCCGGCGTGGTCCCCGTCTCGGGGGCCAAGAACGCCGTGCTCCCCATCCTCGCCGCCACGCTGCTCACGGAGGAGCCCTGCGTGATCGAGGGGGCGCCCCGCCTCCGGGACGTGGCCACCATGATCCGGCTCATGGAAACTCTCGGCGTGATGGTGGAGCAGAGGGCCGACGGGAGCCTCGAGACCCGGCTGCTCTCCGAGGAGAGGTCCACCGCCGCCTACGAGCTGGTGAAGACCATGCGGGCCTCCATCAACGTCCTGGGACCGCTCCTGGCGAAGCGGGGCCGGGCGCGCGTGTCCTTCCCGGGGGGCTGCGCCTTCGGGCCCCGCCCCATCGACCTCCACCTCAAGGGGCTCCGGGCGCTGGGGGCGGAGATCGACATCCGGGAGGGGTACATCGTGGCGAGGGCGGAGCGGCTCAGGGGCGCCGCCATGTACCTGGGGGGGCCCTTCGGTTCCACGGTGACGGGGACCGCGAACGTGATGATGGCCGCGGTCCTCGCCGAGGGGCGGACGGTGATCGAGGGGGCGGCCTGCGAGCCGGAGATCCGAGACCTGGCGGAGTTCCTCAACGCCCTCGGCGCCCGGATCCGCGGCATGGGCACGCCCCGCCTCACCATCGACGGGGTGGACCGCCTCGGGGGGACCACCCACCGGGTCATCCCGGACCGGATCGAGGCCGGGACGTACCTCGCGGCGGGGGCGGTCACGGGGGGGGACGTGACGGTGAAGGGGGTGGCCCCGGGGACGCTGCGCTCCGTGCTGGACGTGCTGCGGGAGATCGGCCTCTCCGTGACGGAGGGGGAGGACTGGATCCGGGTCCGGCGGGCGGGCCGGCTGCGCAACACGGACATCGTCACCCTTCCCTATCCCGGCTTTCCCACCGACCTCCAGGCGCAGTTCATGGCGCTGCTGGCCGTGGCGGAGGGGGTCTCCGTGGTCACGGAGAAGATCTATCCCGACCGGTTCATGCACGTGGCGGAGCTGGCCCGGATGCGGGCCCGGATCCGGAAGGAGGGGGCCACCGCCATCGTGGTGGGGACCCGCCGGCTCTCGGGGGCTCCCGTGATGGCCTCCGATCTCCGGGCTTCGGCGGCCCTGGTCATCGCCGGGCTCGTGGCGGAGGGCACCACGGAGGTGAAGAGGATCTACCACATCGACCGGGGCTACGAGCGGATCGAGGAGAAGCTCACCGCCCTGGGGGCCCGGATCGTGCGGCGGGAGGACCCGGAGGCCCCCTGAGCGGGGTTTTTTGTGCCTGGAGGGGGGGGGCGGCCGTAAACTCCTCTGTTTCACGATGCCGGGCCCCTCGTCTGTCTGAAGAGGCGATTCCCTGTTCGAGTCCATCACCCAGGGTCTGACGAAGGCGATCGATCGCATCAGCGGTCGCGGCCGGCTCAAGGAGTCGGACGTCCGGGAGGCCATGCGCGAGATCCGCCAGGCCCTCCTCGCCGCCGACGTCTCCTACAAGGTGGTGAAGGACTTCGTCCGGGACCTCTCGGAGAAGGCCGTGGGGGAGGAGGTCCTGCGGTCGGTGACCCCCGGCCAGCAGGTGGTGAAGATCGTCCACGACGCCCTGGTGGAGCTCATGGGGCCCGTGGACCACACCATCCACTGGGCCTCGAAGGGCCCCACGGTCATCCTCATGGCGGGCCTGCAGGGGACGGGGAAGACCACCACCTGCGCGAAGCTGGCGAGGTTCCTCAAGAAGAAGGGGAAGCATCCCCTTCTGGTGGCCGCGGACGTGAAGCGCCCCGCGGCCGTGGAGCAGCTGAAGACCCTCGGCGGCCAGATCGGCGTGCCCGTGTACTCCGAGGAGGGCGGTCGCCCTCCCATGATCTGCAAGAGGGCCGTGAAGCACGCCGCCGCCAACGGCCAGGACGTGGTCATCCTGGACACCGCGGGCCGCCTGGCCATCGACCGGGAGATGATGGACGAGGTCCGGGCGGTGGCGAGGAAGGTGGACCCCCAGGAGATCTTCCTGGTCTGCGACGCCATGACGGGCCAGGACGCGGTCAACTCCGCGAAGGCGTTCGACGAGGAGCTGGCCCTCACGGGCGTGATCCTCACCAAGCTCGACGGCGACGCGCGCGGCGGGGCGGCCATGTCGGTGAAGGCCGTCACCGGGAAGCCGATCAAGTACGCGGGACTCGGGGAGAAGCTCGAGGACTTCGCCGAGTTCCACCCCGACCGCATGGCGGGCCGGATCCTGGGCATGGGAGACATCGTCTCCCTGGTGGAGAAGGCCCAGGAGGCGATCGACCAGGAGCAGGCGCAGGAGCAGGCGGCGAAGCTCTTCGCGGGCTCCTTCGACATGGAGGACTTCCTGGGCCTCTTCGACCAGATGAAGAAGCTCGGCTCCATGAAGAAGGTGCTGGAGCAGGCGGGCCCCGGCTTCGCCCAGTTCACGGAGGGCATGAGCGGGGAGGAGATGGAGAAGGAGATGGCCCGGACGAAGGCCATGATCCTCTCCATGACCCCCAAGGAGCGCTACCGCCCCGAGATCCTGGACGTGTCGCGGAGGCGGCGCATCGCGCGGGGCAGCGGCACGAGCCTGGACGACGTGAACCGCCTGCTGAAGGAGTTCAAGCTGGTCCGCAAGCAGTTCAAGCAGCTCGGACAGCAGGGGGGGATCGCGGGGAAGCTGGCCATGCGGGGGGTCCGGAAGCGGAAGAAGCGCCGGATGAAGGATCTCCTGGGGAAGGGCGGTCTCCCCGGCGAACTGGGCGGCCTCCCCGACTCCGGGGACGCCGCCGGCCGGACGCGCGGGAGAAGGAAGAAGAAGAAGAAGAAGAAGCGGAGGTGAAGGGGAGGCCGGGGACGGCCGGTCGGCCGGTCGGCCCCGGGCGACCCGGGAAGGCGGCGCCGGCCGATCCGGCGCGAGCGAGAGACGCGCGGGGTGGGTCCGCGCCAAGGAGCGACAAGTGTCCGTACGCATCAGGTTGACGAGACTGGGCCGCCGGAACCGGCCCTTCTATCGCATCGGGGCCTTCGACAACCGGACCCGCCGCGACGGGGAGATGATCGAGCAGCTCGGCCACTACGACCCCCTGAACAAGAACGAGGCGGAGCAGGTCCGGCTGAACGAGGAGCGCATCCGTTACTGGCTCTCCGTGGGCGCCAAGCCCTCGGAGACGGTGGCCTCCTTCCTCCGGAAGGCGAAGATCGAGATCCCCCGGAAGTCGCGACGAAAGCCGGCCGGGAAGAAGGGATAGCGCCGGATGACCCTGTCGCGCGCGGAACGTCTCCGCCGGGCGCTCGCCGGCCTCGAGAAGCTCTACGGGAAGAGCGCCCGGGTGGAGGGAGGAGCCCTGGTGGACCACCTCGTGGCCCTGCTCCTCGGCCTCCACGGCCCCGCTTCCCGGGCCGAGGCGGCGCTCGCCCTGCTCCGGGATCACTTCGTGGACTGGAACGAGGTCCGCATCTCCTACGCCCGGGAGGTGAGGGTACCCCTGGCGGCGGCGGGATACGAGGACCCGGCGGCGCTCGCCCGGGAGCTCATCGCCATGCTCCAGCGCCTCTATCGCGAGCGGAACGCGGCGAGCCTGGACTTCCTGGACGAGGCGGGCTGGGAGCCGGAGGAGACCTTCTCCTTCTTCCGCGGCTTCGAGGGCCTGGACGACGGCGCCGCGGCCGCCATCACCGCGCGGTGGGCGGAGCCTCCCCGTTTCCTCCAGGTGCCCGAGGTCCTCCGGGTGCCGGGGAGGCTGGGACTGGCGGGGAAGGGGGCGACGCAGCCCCGCATCCGGAAGCTCCTGGAGGAGATCGCCGCCGGGGAGGACCGGATCCGCGCCCATCTCCTCTTCGCCCGGCACGGGGCGCGGGTCTGCCGGAGCCGTTCCCCGAGGTGTCCCGAGTGCGGCATCCTCGAGCTCTGCGACTACGGGCGCGAGCAGCGGGAGAAGAGCCCCGGGCGCTTCGAGACGGCGACCGCGCGGAAGGAGCCGGAGAAGCCGCCGGCGGCCGCGGCCGGCGAGAAGCGGAGGAAACCCGCGGCGAGGAAGAAACCCGCGGCCGGGAAGAAACCCGCGAAGAAGAAGTCCGCGGCGGGGAAGACCGCCGCGAAGAAGGCGCCGGCGGGGAAGAAGACCCGGTCGAAGAAGGCCGCTCCCGCGAAGAAGGGGGAGGCTTCGAGCCGGAAGGCGCCGGTGAAGAAGGCGGCTCCCGCGAAGAAGCCCGCTCCTCCGAAGAAGGCGGCCGCGCCCCGGAAGGCGGCGGGGAGGAAGGCCGCGTCCCGGAAGAAGTCTCCGAAGAAGGCGGCCGGCGGGCAGAAGGGCGCTTCCGCCGGAACGGGCGCCGCGCGGAAGTCGCCGGCGAGACGCCGCTCCCGGTGAAGCCGCCCCCGCTCCTCCTCGCCTCCCGATCCCCGCGGCGGCGTCACCTGCTCGAGCGGGCGGGGATCGAGCACCGCCCGGCCCCCGTGGACGTCGACGAGACCG
>JAOZQC010000174.1 GCA_029932425.1 Planctomycetota bacterium
GCCCGCTGTCGCGGCACGGGCATGAAGGGCCGTACCGCGATCACCGAGCTGGTGCGGGCCACCCCCGATCTGCTCGCCCTCCTGGCGGCCGGCGCCGAGGACGAGGAGCTCTGGCGGTGCGCCCGGAAGGACGGCACCCGGAGCCTCTTCGAGTCGGGCGTGGACAAGATCCTCGCGGGGATCACGAGCCCCGCCGCCGTCCTCAAGGTCGCCGCCCCGGAGGTGAACGCGGCGCCCGCGGGGATGCCCGGGGCGAGGGTCGCCGCTCCCCCGGCGCCTCGCGACCGCGTCTGCGGGCAGTGCGGGGAGAAGCTGGAATCGGCCTGGAGGCTCTGCCCGTTCTGCGGGGCGGAAGCCCCCCCCGCCCCCGCGGGCCCCACCGCCGTCGTCTGCGACGACAACGCCGTGATCCGCAAGCTCGTGTGCTCCGCGCTCCGCGCGGACTTCCCCCGCATCTGCGAGGCGGAGAACGGCCGGGAAGCCCTGGATCTCGTCTTCCAGGTCCGCCCCGACGTGCTCGTGGTGGACCAGGAGATGCCGGTGATGACGGGCGTGGAGGTGATCCGCGAGCTCCGCTCGCGCCTGGAGACCGCGGCGCTCCCCATCGTGATGCTCACGAGCAGCGACTCCGAGGAGCTGGAAGGCGATGTCCTCGACCTGGGCGCCGACGACTACCTGCAGAAGCCGATCACCCCGAGCCGCCTCCGGACTCGCGTGAAGGCCGTCCTCAAGCGCCGCTGCGGGAGGGTCCGGGCCGGCGTCCCCGGGGATTGACCCCCGGGACCGCCCCCCGCCCTCGGGGCGCGCCGGTGCGCCTCCCTCGCTCCCCCGGCGGATTCCCCGGGATTCCGCCCTCCTCGCGGCAAAATGGGACGCTCCATGAACGACACCGCCCCCGGACACGACCGGATCGCCGTCGTCGACTTCGGCGGCCAGTACGCGCACCTCATCGCCGCGCGGGTCCGCCGGATCGGCGTGCTCGCCGAGATCCGCGAGCCCACGGACCCGCCGGAGGCCTTCGCCCCCTACCGGGGGGTGATCATCTCCGGCAGCCCCGCCCTGGCCTCGCACGGCGAGGACGCGGACGTCGACCCCCGCCTGCTCGAGCTTCCCGTGCCGATCCTCGGGCTCTGCTTCGGGCACCAGGAGATCGCGAAGCACTACGGGGGGGAGGTGGGCCACACGGGGCGGGAGTACGGGTTCGCGCGGCTCACGATCACCGCCGAGACCCCGCTCTTCGCCGGTCTCTCCCCGGAGGAGACGGTCTGGATGAGTCACCAGGACGCGGTGACGAGCCTGCCGGAGGGTTTCCGGGAGATCGGGTTCACCACCCTGGAGGAGGACGGGAGCGTCCACCGCTTCGCGGCCATCGCCGACGAGGAGCGGAGGCGGTACGGGGTGCAGTTCCACCCGGAGGTGGACGACACGGAGCACGGGGAGGAGATGCTCCGCAACTTCGCGGTGGGGATCTGCGGTTGCCGCCCCACCTGGAAGGTGGCGACCTTCGCGGAGGAGAAGCTCGACGAGATCCGCCGGTTCGTGGGGGACCGGAGCGTCCTCCTCCTCGTCTCCGGGGGGGTGGACTCCACGGTGTGCGCGGTGCTGCTGGGCCGGGCTCTCGGCCCGGAGCGGCTCCGGCTGCTCCACATCGACAACGGGCTCATGCGGAAGGGAGAGAGCCGGCGGGTGCTCGAGAGGTTCCGGCGGTTCGGCCTGGGCGCCCGCCTCCACTTCGTGGACGCCGGCGAGGAGTTCCTCCGGGCGCTCGAGGGTCTGACGGACCCCGAGGAGAAACGCCGGGCCATCGGAGACACCTTCATCGCCATCTTCGAGCGCGAGGCCCGGAGGTGGATGGACGGCGACGTGGTGCTGGCCCAGGGGACGATCTACCCCGACACCATCGAGACGGGCGGCACGGCCCGGGCGGACGTCATCAAGACTCACCACAACCGGGTCCCCGTCATCGCGGAGATGATCGCGGCCGGGAGGGTGGTGGAGCCGATCCGCGATCTCTACAAGGTGGAGGTCCGGGAGCTGGGCCGGGAGCTCGGCCTCGACGAGAGCCTCCTGGCGCGGCACCCCTTCCCGGGACCGGGGCTCGGGGTCCGGCTCCTCTGCGCGAAGGAACCGCCGGCGGAGTACGAGGGGGCGGCCGCGAACCTGGGGGAGGTCGCCGCCCGCTACGGCCTGTCCGCCGTACTCCTTCCCCTCCGGTCCGTGGGGGTGAAGGCGGACCTCCGCTCGTTCGAGCTGCCCGTTCTGCTCTCCGGGCGGGATGCGCAGTGGGAGAGGGTGCTCCGGGCCGCGGGGGCGATCTTCAAGGAAGTGGATCACGTGAACCGGTGCGTCCTCGACCTCACGGGGGGCGGCGTGGAGAGGGTGGAGCTCGTGCCCGCCACCCTCACGCGGGAGCGCCTCGACCTGCTCCGGGAGGCCGACCACCTCGTGATGGAGGGGCTCCGGCGCCACGGGCTCATGGAGGACGTCTGGCAGTGCCCCACGGTCCTCGCCCCCCTCTCCCGGAACGGCCGCGGGCGGGAGTACGTGATCCTCCGGCCCGTCCACTCCGCGCGCGCCATGACCGCCACCCCCGCCCGGCTGCCGGACGCGCTCGCGGCGGAGCTCCGGAAGGAGATCCTCGCGCTCCCGGGAGTCTCCGGCCTCGGCCTCGACGTCACCACGAAACCCCCCGGCACCATCGAGTGGGAATGAAAGAACCCTCCGGAGGCGGGAGCGACCTGCAGCCCTCCCGTCTCCGCCCCGCTCTCCTCTACGCCCCGGCCTCGATCTCCCGCGTCGCCTTCCCCGCGAGAGAGGCCCGGAGGATGCGGAAGAGTTCCGGGTCGAGGAGGCGGAGTACCGCGGCGTAGATCCCGAGCTGGACCGCCATCACCAGGAGCCAGCCCCCCGTCGTCTCCACCGGCGCCCACCACCGGGAGGCCCCCCCCGCGGCCAGCCCGGCGAGGGCGGCGACCCCGCCGGGAAGGAGCATGGGCAGGTACCGGAGGGAGAGGTCCCGCCGCATCCAGGCCAGGAACCCGGCGATGGGGACGGCCCAGGCCAGGAGCACGGCCAGCGCCATCCCCGGCAGGCCCCAGCGGAGCATGGCGAACCAGCCGAGGACCGGGACGAGGACCGCGATCCCCGCCCGGGAGGCCGCGATGAGGCCCGGCCTCCCCTTCACCGCGGCGTACTCCGCGAAGTACCGGAACGTCCCCCGGAAGAGGGCCAGGAGGAGGAACACCCGGAAGGTGGCGGCGGCGGGCGCCCAGTCCGCTCCGAACAGCACCCGGAGGAGCCGTTCCGCGTGCGGGACCCCCACCACCACCGCCGGGGCGAGAACCGCGAAGGTGGCCCGCATGGCCACCGTGATGACCCGGGCCCTCGCCCCGGGGTCCGGATGGTGGCCCAGGAGGGAGCTCACCACGGGGGAGAAGGCGTCGGTCACCTTCAGCATCGTGTGGGGCACCTGGAACGCCACCGCGTACAGGCCCGCCGCGGCCAGGCCCAGGCGCCAGCCCACGAGGATGTCGTCCACCCTCCAGTACCAGGCGAGGAGGAGGTGGGCGAGGAGCATGGAGAGGCCGAACGTGCGCACGGAGCGCAGGTCCCGCCGGCGGATCCGGGCCGCGAGGATCTCGCGTCCCGCCAGGCCCCAGGCCCCCCCGAGCAGGACGAGGGCCTCGAGGTACACCCCGATCACCAGCGCCACCGCCCGGAACCCCAGGGCCGCGAAGACGATCGCCCCCGCCACGCGCAGCATCGTGCCCGCCAGGACGAGCCGCGCCTCCGCCCGGAAGCGGAACCGGACCTCCAGGAGGCCGAGGGGGGTGAGTTTGAGCAACTCGAGGAGGGGCCAGAGGCAAATAGCCCGGAGGATCACCGCGCTCTGCGGTCGGCCGAGCATCCCGGCCACGGAGTCCGCAGCGAGGAAAAAGAGGCCGGCGAGGGTGGTGCCCAGGCCGAGGTGGACCAGGGCGTAGGCTCGGGCCTTGGGGGCGGCGGACTCTGGGTCTCGAAGCAGGTCCTGCTTCGCCTCGAGGCCCGCCACCGAGCCCAGAAGACCCACGATCGCGAGGGAGAAGCTGAACACTCCGAAGTCGGCTGGCACAAGTAGGCGCGCGAGGACCAGCAGGGAGAGTGCGCCGATGGCCCGGGCCCCTATCGTGGCTCCTGCGAGCAGGCTCACTCCGCGGACCGCCGCAGTGCGGATCGATGGCTTCACGAAGCCCGCCCTCCTCGTCGGCGACGGAAGCGGACGCGGTGTGTCGCTCTCGCCCGGATCCGTCCTGGTCCCGGCCTTCCCCCTACTTCACATCGTCATTGAACTTCCAGTCGCTGAACTCGAACACCTTCTCCTGGAGCGGTTTCCCGGCGAGCGTCTCCACCGAGACGAGCTTCGCCCGCACGTGGTACGCGCCCACCTTCGTGTAGGTGACGGTGCTCACCTCCGTGAACCGCCCCCGGCCCGGGAGGTCGATCTCGAAGCGGAAGGACCGGAGGGCGTACTTGCCGTCGAGCACGGCGTAGGAGAGGCGGACGGGGAGGTCCCGCTTCACGCCCGTTCCCGGGTCGAAGCCCATGATCATCTTCGAGATCCGGCCCTCCCGGTCGAAGACGAACGCCCGGATACCCTCCTTCTGCTCGCCCTTCACCACCACCTTCGTGGTGCCGTCCTCCCGGTTCTCGGCGACCAGCCGGCACCCCGCGAGGCGCCCGGCCCAGGCGTCCTCCCGGAACTCGAAGTCGAGGCGCTCCGCGGAGAACCCCTGCCGGGCGAGGGCGGCCCCCAGCTCGGGCACGTCCCACGTGAGCTTCCCCTTCTTGCCGTCGAACCGGTAGAAGGCCGTCCCCTCCACGGACTTGTCGAGGACGGCCACGGTGAGCCGGACCTTCACCTTGAAGGAGGCCTTCCGCACCCCCGCCCGCGCCAGGTTGTAGGACTTCGTGAGAAAGGCCTTCCAGAGGGTCCTCGTGGTCTCGTCCATGACCACGGGCTTCGGCTTCCCGGCCCCCTCCTTCTTCCCGGGGTGCGGCGGAGGAGGATCACCGGCGACGGCGGGACCGGGCCCCGCGGCGAGGATCGCCGCGACCAGGAGCAGGGTCGGGAGCGGGAACGGGCGGGTCTTGCGCATGGGATCCTCCGGGAGACTCGGCCTCCGGACACGGAACCGGGAATCGGTCCCGGTCGTCCCAAACCATGGCGTCGGTCCGGGTGGGCCCGCAAGACAATTCCGGAGGCCGCCGTGCGACGCCGAACCGCCTTTCTCCTCCCCGCCCTCCTTCTTCTCCTCTCCGCCCCGGCCCATCCCGCGGCGCCCACACCGTGGTCGGAGGCCCGGAGCGTCGTTGAAGCGGTGAGCGCCCTTCTCGATGACGCCCCCTCCACCCTGGCCCGCCGCGCGAGCCGGGCCGGGAGCGAGTGCCTCCGCCTCGCGGACGCCGCCGCCGGCGAGGACGCGGACACCTGGTTCGACCGGGCGGCCCGCCTCGCGAAGCGCCTGGAGAGGCTCACGCGCCGGGCCGCCCGCACCGGGGAGGAGGAGTACGCCGCGGAGATCGCGGGGTATGGCCGGGAGCTCTACCTCGCCACCCGGCGGCTCCTGCTCGACGGTTGCGCCCGGATCCGTGAGAGAAGCGACTTCCTCGACCGCGAGGATCTGGTGGCGGTGGTGGCCGGCGGAGAGCAGGCGGTGGATCGGGCCGAGAGGCTCCGGGCGAGGGGCCGGCCCCTTTCCCGGGCCCTGAGGGTTCTTCGCAAGGGATACCGCAAGAGCCTGCGCCGCGCTTGATCCGAAGACCCGGCGTATTCCCGCCCGGCCCCTTCCGTTACAATCCCCGCCGCGCCGGATCGGTGGCGGGGCGGCCGGTCATCCTCTCTTCGATCCCGCCTGCGGGAGGCGGTGCATGCACTGGTCGGTCTACACCGCGCTCGAAGTCCTGTGGATCGCGTTCCTCGCGGCCTGGATCATCCTCGAGCGAAGGTCTCCCGCCGCCACCCTGGCGTGGATCCTGGCCCTCGCCTTCCTCCCCATCGTGGGGGCGCCCGTCTACTTCTTCCTCGGCCCGCGGCGCCTGCGCCGGAAGCACTACCGCCGGGCCCTGGCCCGGAAAACGGTGGCGGCCTGGACGGGGGGCCGGCGGCTCGCCTACCTGGAGCTTCCCTCCCTGGTGGAGAGCCGGCACCGGCGCATCGCCTCCGTGGGCATGCGGGCCGGGGAGGCGCCGCCCATGCCCGCCGACGAGGTCCGGCTCTTCTTCGACGGGGACGAGTGCTTCGAGGCCCTGCTGGAAGCCGTGGCCGGCGCCCGGCACCACGTGCACCTGGAGTACTACATCGTACGGCCGGGCGTCTGGCAGGAGCGGCTGATCCGGTTGCTCTCGGAGAAGGCCCGGGCGGGGGTGGAGGTGCGGCTGCTCATGGACGCCTTCGGATCGAAGCAGATGCGGCCCCGGCATCGCCGCCCCCTCCGGGCGTCGGGCGTCGAGGTGGCGTTCTTCAACTCCATCCGCCTGGCCCGCATGAAGCCCCGGCTGGCGAACTTCCGCACCCACCGGAAGATCGCGGTGGTGGACGGGAGGATCGGCTTCACCGGCGGCATGAACATCATGGACGAGGAGTCCCGGGCGATCTCGGGGGCGGGAGCCTGGCGGGACACCCACCTCCGGCTCACCGGGGACGCCACCATCCCGCTCCAGCTCGTGTTCCTGGAGGACTGGCACTACGCCACCGGCTCCGCCCCGGAGGGAGAGGCGTACTTCCCGCGGCCCCGGCTGGCGGGCGGCGCCACCCTCGTCCAGATCGTGGCTTCCGGCCCGGACTGCGAGATCCCCGCCATCCACCAGGCCCTGTTCGCGGCATACACATTCGGGTATGAGGCCGGTCGTTATGTTTTGTGGTTTGATGTGGGACGTCATGTGATTATGCCTGCGGGATTTC
>JAOZQC010000175.1 GCA_029932425.1 Planctomycetota bacterium
CGGGACTGGCCCGCGCCGCGGCCCGCGCCCGCGGCGGAGCGGTCCCCCGGCGGCATCCCCGTGCGCTCGATCTCCGACGAGGCGTTCGGCCCCGCCCCGGGGACGGCGGCCCCCGCCGCGCGGCCCGTCCCCTCCCCCGGGGAGGCCGGGACCCGGGTCCGGATGGGGACGGAGGGCTTCCACACCCGCCCCCCGGCGACGGAGGAGGACTCCACTCCCGAGCGGCTCCCCTCCCTCGAGGAGCGGACGCCGACCCGGAGCGCGGTCCCGGCCGCGGCTCCCGCCGCTTCCCTCGCCCGGGAGCCCTACCCGGGGGCGGACGGGCGTGGTTCCCCCCGGGTGCGAACCCCGGTGGCCTCGCCGCGCATCCAGAGATACATCATCGAGGAGGAGAGCGGATCGCCGCTCATCCTCGTCGTCCTCATCGCCATCATCCTGGCGGCCGTGGGCGTGATCCTCTACTCCTTCAACATGTTCTGAGGTGCTGAGAAGCGATCTTCGAAGATCAGGAGCCAACCATGAGCGAGAACCGGTACCTGAGAGAGAACCGCCTGGTCTTCTACCGGGAGGAGATCCGGAGCATCAACCGGATCCTCCGGGAGTTCCTGAAACTCGCGAACGCCAAGTGCGCCCTCCTCGTGGACAAGGAGGGGCACATGATCACCAAGCAGGGGGTGACCCGGTCCTTCGACATGGACACGATCTCCGCGCTCGTGGCCGGCTCGTTCGCGGCGACCAAGGAGATGGCCCGCGTGCTCGGCGAGGACGAGTTCTCCATCCTGTTCCACCAGGGGAAGACGGACAACATCCAGTTGAGCCTCGTGGGAGACCGGACCCTCCTCACCGTGATCTTCGATGACTCCACGACGATCGGCATGGTCCGGCTGTACGCCAACGAGACCGCCAAGCGGCTGATGGAGATCTTCGAGCACGCGAAGGGGGACCGGGACCCGCAGGAGGACGAGCAGATCTCCGAGGGTTTCCAGGCCTCCGCCCAGAACCGCCTGGACGACGTGCTGGGGATCTGAAGGCGGCGGACGCGCGGGAGAAGGGGGCGCCCTCCGGCGGGGGGCGCCCCCTTCCGATTCGGTCGGACCCGGGGCCGGGAGGAGGTCTCCGCCTCACTCCCCCCCGTCCCGCTTCCTCCTCTTCCCGTCGCCCTTCTTCTCCTTCTTCTCCTTCTTCTCCCGGCCCTCGTCCTTTCCCCCGGGCAGCAGGCCGCCGAGCCCTTCCCGGATCGCTCCCTCGGCGGCCCCCTTCAGGGCCCCTTCCACGTCGACGCGGATCTCGGGATCGTCCAGGGTGCCGCGCAGTTTCAGGGGAAGCCCGCCGGACTCGCCGAGGTACTTGCCGAGGGTCCGGTTCCGGCGGAGCAGCTCCTCGAGGTTCCCCGCGATCATCTCGTACCGGAGCTTGCCGTCGAGCCGCGTCCACCCGGAGAGGGAGAGGTCGAGACCGGAGCCCTTCACGCTCAGGTCGTCGGTGCGGATCTTGCCGTCCCGGATCTCGAAGTCCCCCTCCACGAGCTTCACCGAGAGCTCCTCCCCGCCTCCCGCCCCCCGGAGGGGCTCGAGGTCCGCGGCCCCGATCGCCCGGAAGGCCGAGAAGAGCTGGGAGACCGGTCCGCTGGCGATGCCCCCTCCCTCGAGGGAGCGATGGCCGCGGCCGGAGATCGTCCGCTTCAGGAGATCCGGCTCGAAGCCCAGGCCCTTCACGTCGCGCAGCACGAAGGCGAGCTTCCCGGAGACCTTCTGCGGCTTCTCCCCCAGGAGGGGGAGGAAGAGCCCGAGCGGGGCCAGGTCGCTCGTGAACTCCGCCCCCTCGATGCGGAGCTCGCGCACGGTGAAGCTCGCGGGTTTCTCCGCGAGCCGGGTCTCGAGATCCAGGCGGACGTTCCCCCCGTTCAGCGCACAGTCCAGCTCGAGGCGGAGGCGGCCGTCCGCGAAGCTCGCCCGGGCGTCGATGCCCCGGGCCTCGACCCGGGTGCCGAGCTTCCGGTCGAGGTAGACGATCCGCCCCCCGGTGAGGGAGAAGTTCACGCGGATCGGGGTCCCCCCTCCGCCCCCCGGCTCTCCCTCCCCTTCCCCGTGCGGTCCTTCCCCTCCTCCGCCGCCCGGGGCTCCCCCCCCGGCCTTCGCGGCGGGCTTCTCGAGGAGGTCGTCGAAGTTGAAGCGGCCGGCGCGGTCCCGGACGATCACGATCACCGGCTCCCGCACGGAGAACCTCTCCACGTTGATCCTCCGCCGGAGGACGTCCCCGAGCCCCACCTTCAGATCGAGATCGCCCAGGGAGAACAGGGGGCCCTCCCCGGCGTAGTCACCGGCCCGTTGCCGGACCACCACGTCCCGCAGGCGGAGGCCCCGGAACCAGCTGAAGGAGATGTCGCCGATGGAGACCTCGCGACCCGTCCCCCGGGCCAGGGCGCCGCGCACCTTCTCCCTCGCCCACGAAGTGCCGAGGAGCAGGGGGACGCCGAAGAAGCCGAGGGGCAAGAGGACGGCCAGCGACAGGAGAACCCGCTTCAACCATTTCATGATGCCGCTCCCTACCGGGGATCGTGGAACGCGAGAAAGATCCTCACCCGGTCGCCGAGGAGCGGCTGGAACACCACCGCGAAGCAGCCGATGGCCTTGCGGGCGAGGACGTAGCGCCGGGCGGCGGGGAAGTGGCGGCGGTAGGCTTCCCCGTCGTCCACCCTCATCCCCTGGGCCATGTAGCGCAGGTGGAAGTTCACCTCGAAGTCGTGCTTCGTGACCGCGAACGCTTCGATCTCGTCGAGGAGCACACGGATCTTCGTCCGGTCGATCCCCGCCCAGAACTCGAACCGGGCGGTGTCCCCGTGCGCCGGGACCACCCTCGTCTGCACGGTGGAGGGCCGGGGATCGAAGGACGCTTCCCGGAAGCCGGGAGGGGGGAACGCGGCGCCCTTCGACTTCCGCCAGGCGGCGAAGAGCCCGGCGAGGGACTCCTTCTGCTCGGGGGAGAGACGCCGGTACCCCCGCCACGTGAGCTCGCGCTGGATCCGGGTCAACTCCGCGAGGCCCCGGAGCGCCTCCTCGCCGGGCCGCAGGACGACCTCCCTCCCCCACCACTCGACCTTCGCGCGGCCGTCGTCCTCCAGGTGAGCCAGCGCCCAGTCGAAGACGGCCGGCACCCGGGCCTCGAAGGCCCTCCGGCAGGCCAGGGCCCGCACCGCGGGATCCGGGTCCCGGAGACCCTCGAGGAGCGCGTCCCGGACCTCCCCCCGCCCCTTCACCCCGTATTCCAGCAGGTCGCCCATCACCTCCACCGCCCGCATCCGGACGACCCGGGAATCGGAGGCGCGCCACTCGAGGGCGAGCGTCCGGGCCAGGCGCAGGTCCTCGAGCCGGAGCGCGAGCCCCAGCGTCTCCTCCCGGACGGCGGGGTCCTCCGCCTGGACCCGCGCGAGCAGGTCGGGAACGCGCTCCACCGCCTCTTTCCCGAACCGCCGGGTACCCCAGCTCCGGACGAGGATCCGCTTCACTCCGGGGAGCGAGGGGGGCGGCTTCTTCCACTCGCGCAGGGAGAGCCGGAGGATGACCTGCTCCAGGTCGGGCACGGGAAGCTTCTCCACCGCTTCCGCGAAGCGCCGGGCGGAGCTCTCCTTCAGCCGCCGGAGCCGGGCGAGCCGGACGGCGGCCTCGAGGACCTTCCGCGCCCCCTTCGACAGGTCCTCCCCCGCCGCGGGCCGGGGGGCGGGGAGGAGCAGCAGGGCGAGGAGAAGGAGGGCCGGCGCCTTCATGTCAGCGAAGATACCCCAGTCCGCGCAGGGCGCGGGAGACATCCTCCGCGCGACGGGGGGGAGCCACCGCGTCGCCCAGGGCCAGGAAGCCCTCGAGCAGGGCGCGCAGCCGGGCCGCCACGCCCGGTCGCGCCGCGGAGACGTCCCGCTCCTCCCCCGGATCGGCCTCGAGGTCGTGGAGTCGCGCCTCGCCCGTCTCCGGCCAGAGGAGCAGGCGATACCGGGGGGTGGTGACCGCCGCCTTGTAGCGGGTGTCCACCCCCGTCCGGTCCCGCACCCCCCCGCGGCGCCGGGCCTCCGCGAAGGCGGGGGGCGGCTCGCCCCGGGCGGTCCCCCCCATCTCCGGGACCAGGGACCGGCCCCGGGCGCCGGGCAGCGGGGGGAGCCCCGCCAGGTCCAGGAGGGTGGGGGCCACGTCGAGGTTCCGGACGAGGCTCGGGACCCGGCGTCCCGCGGGCACGCCGGGTCCCGCGAACACCAGGGGTACGTGGAGGGCGGCGCGATCGAGGAGCGACCCGTGGCGGAACCAGTAGTCGTGCTCCCCGAGCCCCTCCCCGTGGTCGGCGGTGAAGGCCACGAGCGCCCCCCGCCCCGCCGCCTTGAGGAGGCGTCCCAGCGCCCGGTCCGCGCGGAAGATCTCCCCGTCGTACCGGGCCGTGTAGTCGTCCGGGTCGAGGGAATCGCCGGTGCGCTGGTAGGGGACGATCCGGGAAGGATCGAGATCCGGCCGTCCCCGGTCCCGGTAGAACCGCCGGGCCAGGGCGGGCCCCGGATCGTACTTTCCGTGGGGGTCGTAGAGGTGGACCCAGAGGAACCACGGCGACGCCCGGCCCGCCAGCCACCGCACCGCCCGGTCCACCGTCTCCTCCGCCCGGCGTTCGAACCGCTCGTGGCCCAGGTTGGCGGAGGTCATCTCGTGGTCGTAGGTGTCGAAGCCGCGGTGGAGACCGCAGGCGTGCGGCTTCAGGAGGTACGTGGAGACGAAGGCGGCGGTCCGGTACCCCTCCTTCCGGAAGCGTTCCGCGAGGACGGGAAAGGCCGGGGGCAGGAAGGCCCCGTTCTCGCGCACGCCGGTCTCGCGGGGATGGCGCGAGGTCATGATCGTGGAGATGGAGGGATCGGTCTCGGGATGCTGGGACAGGCACCGCAGGAACGCCGTCCCCCGGGCCGCGAGCCTCTCGAGGGCGGGGGTGGTGGGCAGCTCGTAGCCGAAGGCGCTCGTGTGGTCGGCGCGGAGGGTGTCCACCGTGACGAGGAGCACGTCGGGGCGCCGCCCCCCGGAACAGGCGGCGGCGAGGAGCAGGAGGCCGGCGGCGAACCGTCTCATCCGGCCGCTCCCGGGGGGACGGGTCGCAGCCGGGGCGGGGAACGGCGCCGCGCTTCCCCGCCGGGAGCGCCCCGGTCCGCCACGCCTCGGGAACCAGACGGGTTCATGCGTCCATTGTACCGCGGACCTTCCGATCCTCGCGCGGCCCGCGGACGCGGGGAGAGCAGGCGCCGGAGGCGCCCGCCGCCGGGCGGCGAGGAGGGGGCGGCCGCGGACCGCGGCCGGCGGGGGAGGATCCGCCTCCCCCGGCGAAAGAGGGCGGCGCGGGCGTGCCCGTCACACAGCTCGCCTGTGGGCGTGCCCGCCGGGGAGAGGGAAGGGACGGGGCGGAAGCGAGAAGGTGGAAGACGCGGGGCGGGGCTCCGGGGATGGCCGGCGCCGGCAGCGCGCGAACCCGGACGCCGGTCCGAAACCAGACCTCGTACGATGGATCCCCGCCCTCGCGAGAAACCCGTGGGTCTTCTCCGGAGAGCGAGCAAGCGCCGTGCCCGGCCCGGTTCCCGCCCGCGCCGGTCCGGAGGCGCCCCGGAACGGGTTACCGGACGGCGCTCCCGTCACCGGAGGGTAACGTCCCCCGCCGGTCCGGGGATCGAGGCCGCGCCCGGGCGGCTCAGCGGCCGCCGAGGGCCTTCCGGCGCTCGGCGGCCTGCCGGCCGATCCGGGAGAGGAGGTCCCGCGCACGGGTGAGGGCGGCCCGGGCCGCCTCGTCCCGCTCCACCCCGAGCCCCGCGTGCAGGAGGGCCCGCCGGGCGGCCAGGTCCTCCTCCAGGCGGGCGAGGACGGCGAGATCCTCGAGCCCCGCCGTCCGCCCCTCCTCCGGCAGGCGTTCCAGGGCGGCCCGGAGGGGCCGGGCGAGGAACCGGTAGACCTCCCGCCGCACCGGGGCGGAGGCGGCGTCGAGGAGGCCGCGGAGGGCCTCCGCGGCCTCCCGGCCGGGATGCTCCGCCAGGGCCCGGGCCGCGGCCAGGGCCGTGGCGGCGGGCTCCGGCCGCGCGCCCACGCGGGCCAGGACGGGGAGAGCCGCCTTCTCCGGGAGCTTCTCCAGACGCCGCACGGCCTGCTCGGCCGCCGGCGGGGACCGGTCCTTCCCCGTGAGGAAGCGGAAGTAGGCCTCCGCGGCCTCCGCGGGATCCTGCCAGGAGAGGACCTCGAGGACCGGGCCCACCACCAGGGCCTCCCGCCGGGGGGGCGGGAGGTCGAGGTACCGGTGCGCCGCCTCCCGGAGCACCTCCTCCACGGCTCCCACCTTGCGGAGCCCCAGGAGGAACCGGGTGAGCACGCAGATCTCGAGCGCGTTCCCGGAGCGGCGCAGGCAGGTGAGGAGCGCGGACTGCCCCTCCACCCCGCCGATCCGGCGCAGGGCGTCCAGGAGGGCCACCCGGAAGCCGGGGTAGGCGGAGAACCGGCCGCCCGCGGGCAGCCAGGCGTCCGTGTAGACCACGTCGAGGCCCGTGTCCAGGTGCTTCCGGATGGTCTCCACCGCCCCCTCCCCCACCGCGGCGAGGTCCTTCACCAGCCCCTCGATCTCGAGGGGCGAGGTCTCGCGGCCGCAGGACCGGAGCCGGCCGATGAGATCCTCCGCGGCCTCCGCCGGATCCCGGGGTTCCTCCTCGAGCTCGATCCCCGCCGCCTTCAGGCGGGACCGGAGCTTCCCGATCTCCCGCCTCGCCCGGGCGAGCTCCACCCGCAGGCGCTGGATCTCGTCCCGGAGCCCCGTTTCGCCCGCGCCCGGGGCGGGCCGGGCCGCCCCCGGCTCCGGAACGGGCGGGGCGGGAGAGAGCCCTCCCCCGCCGGCGGTGCCGGAAGCCGCCGGGATCTCGC
>JAOZQC010000176.1:0-223 GCA_029932425.1 Planctomycetota bacterium
GGGAGGAGCGCCAGGATCAGGCCCGTGGCGGGGAGGTGCTTCGTGGGGTTCACCTTTCGAGAACGGGTCGCATCCGCGAAGGTTACCGAACGCCCCGGCCTTCACCCAGGGCTGCCTTCCTCGCGGGGGTCTCCGCGGCCCGGTGAGGATCCCCGGACCGGGGCCCGGGGCGGCTCAGGGATCCCGCGGAGAGCCCCGCGAGTCCCCGGGATCGAGAGCGGCT
>JAOZQC010000176.1:233-6880 GCA_029932425.1 Planctomycetota bacterium
CTCGGCGCGGGCGGGCCCGTGTTGTTCCTCCTTCCCGGGAAAGGCGGATCCTCCCCCGCCGGCCGCGGTCCGCGGCCGCCCCCTCCTCGCCGCCGGGCGGCGGGCGCCTCCGGTGCCTGCTCCCGCCGAATCCGCGAGCCGCGCGAGGATTCGGAAGATCGGTGGTTCAGAGCCGGGCGCGGCAGCGGGGGCAGCGGTCCACCCGGGAGGCCACGGAAGGAGGGATCTTGAGGACCGCGCCGCAGCTCCCGCACTCGATCCGGGCGTAGCCGGAGGCGCTGAGCAGGGCGTCCGAGGCCTCGCGGTGCCGGGCATGCTCCCCGGCCGGCCCCTCGGCGGCGGCCTCGCGGATCCCCACCCCTTCCGCGGCGGAGAGGGTCCGGGCCCCGATGACGCTCCCTCCCGCCACCTTCCGGTAGGCCTCCTCGTAGCTCCGGTAGTCCGCGCCGCCCCCCATGGCGCGGAGGATCCGGATCCGCTTCTCGAGAGGCGGGTGGGTGGCGAAGGCGGAGGTGGCCTTCATCACCTCGCCCGGCCGGAGGGGCCGGACGATGTACATGGGGGCGGTCACCCGGCTCTGGTCGGCGAGGGGGACCCGGTTCCCGGCGAGCTTCTCGAGGGCGCGGGCCAGGCCCTCCGGGTACCTCGTGAAGAGGGCGCCGGAGGCGTCCGCCAGGTATTCCCGCCGGCGGGAGAGCGCGAAGTAGATGAGCTGGGCGAAGATGGGGGCCAGGATCAGGAGCAGGATCGCCACGATCATGAGGATCGCCTGCGCCTGGCCCCCTCCCTCGCGGCTGGAGGACGACCGGGAGCGCCGCATCCCGCCCCCGAACCACAGCGCCCGGATCCCGATCTCCGCGAGGAGCACGATGGCCCCCACCATGACCCCCGCGGTGGTGATCAGCGCCACGTCCCGGTTCTTGATGTGCCCGATCTCGTGAGCGACCACCCCCTGCAGCTCGTCCCGGTTCATCATCCGGAGGAGGCCGGTGGTCACCGACACCGCGGCCCGCTCGGGCTTCCGCCCGGTGGCGAAGGCGTTGGGGGAGGGGTCGTCCACGATGAAGACGCGCGGCATCACGGGCAGGCCGGAGGCGATCGTCATCTCCTCCACCACGTTCCAGAGCCGGGGATGGTCCTTCTTCTCGATCTTCCGCGCGCCCGCCATGCGCAGCATGATGTCGTCGCCCCGGGAGAGGGTGACGAGCCACATGATGAACCACACCCCGAACCCCGCCGCCCCCCCCACCAGGAAGCCGCCGTTCCGGGCGCCGAACATGGCGGCCAGGGCCATGCCCGTGGCCACGAGCAGCATGCCCATGAACGAGAGAACGACCATGCTCCGGATGCGGTTGGATCGGATCTGCTCCCACATGGTCCCTTACCCCGCCTTCCCTACTCCTCCTCGCCGGAGGCGCCGAACTCCCTCAGGAACCCCAGCACGCGGGCGAGGGCGGCGTCCCCCTCGGGCAGCTCGCCGCGCATCACCTCCAGGAGTTCCCCCCGGTCGAACCACAGCCCGTGGCCCCGCGGGCACCGGTCGAGGATCACCGGGCCCCCCGGACCGGGCGCCGCCACCTGCTCCATGCGCTTGCCGCATCGGAGGCACTTCCGGCGCGGCCCGTGATCGCCCGGGGGCGGCTTCCCGAGCCGCTCCTCCAGGGAGGCGAGCGCTTCCGGCGCGCCCGCCGCGAGGAAGAGCTGGCGCAGCTCGTCGGCGTCGAACCAGAGACCGTGCCCGTCCAGGCAGGTATCCAGTTCCACGCCGCCGTACTCCACGATCACGAGGTCGAGCCCGCACACGGGACACTGCATGAACCGGTTCCTCCTCGCCGGGGACCCGCGATCCGGACCGGGTCCTTCCCGGCCAGAGGATAGCCCCTCCGGAGACGGGGCCGGAGTTCTCGTCAGGCGGGTCCGGCCCGCCCCGCCCCCCCCACCGCCGCGAGCAGCTCCTCCGCGGTGAAGGGCTTCTCCAGGAAGCGAAGGCCGGGCTCGAGGATGTTGTTGTGGTGGACGGCGTTCTCCGTGTAGCCGGACATGTAGATCACGCCGATTTCCCCGCGCTCTTCCCGGAGGGCCGCGTGGAGCTCGCGCCCCCCCATCTCGGGCATGACCACGTCCGTGAGGAGGAGGTCGATGGTCCCCTCGTGCGCCCGGGCCGTCTCGAGAGCCCGGGCCCCGTTCCCTGCCTCCAGCACCCGGTACCCGGCCCCGGTGAGCACCTCCCGGATGAAGGCCCGCACCGCGTCCTCGTCCTCCACGACGAGAATGGTCCCCGTCCCCCGGGCGGGCGCGGCCCCCGCCGCTTCCCGCTCCCGGGGCTCCGCCTCCGCCTGCACCGCCGGCAGGTAGACCTTGAAGGTGGTTCCCTTTCCCGGCTCGCTGTAGACGTAGATGCTGCCCCCGCTCTGCTTCACGATCCCGTAGACGGTGGAGAGGCCGAGCCCCGTCCCCTTGCCGGCCTCCTTGGTGGTGAAGAAAGGATCGAAGATCCGGTCCACCACCTCGGGAGGCACGCCCGTGCCGGTGTCCGTGATGGCCAGCATCACGTGGGGGCCGGGCCGGGCGCCGGCGTGCCGGGCGGCGTAGGCCGCGTCGAGGACCACGTTCGCCGTCTCCAGGGTGAGGGTGCCTCCCCCGGGCATGGCGTCCCGGGCGTTCACGGCGAGGTTCGCGATGACCTGCTCCACCTGCGCGGGGTCAGCCCGCACGCGGGCCAGGTCGGGGCCGGGCGCCACCACCAGGCGGACGTCCTCCCCGATCAGTCGCCGGAGCATGTCCGAGAGCTCTCCGAGCACCTCGTTCAGGTCGAGCACCCGGGGCTTCAGCACCTGGCGGCGGCTGAAGGCCAGGATCTGGGCCACCAGGTTCCGGGCGCGGTCCGCGGCGTCCCGGATCCTCGCGATCCGCGACGCGGTGCCGCTCCCGGGCTCGAGCTTCCGGGCCGCCAGCTCGGCGTAGCCTCCGATCACCGTGAGCAGGTTGTTGAAGTCGTGGGCGATGCCCCCCGCCAGGCGCCCCACGGATTCGAGGCGCTGGGCCCGGGCGAGCTGGTGCTCCAGGAGTTCCTTCTCCTCCCGGAGCGTCTCCGCGGCCCGGGCCGCCCACCACCGGTGGAGGTTCTCGGCGTAGAGGAGGGCGAAATGCTCCGCGGCCTTGAGGTCGCGGTCGCCGAACCCCTCCGGGGCGTTCGCCACCGCCACGAGCCCCTGCACCTTCCCCTCGTGCACGGCGGGCAGCCCCAGGAAGCAGTGGATCGGGAGATGCCCCTCCGGCAGTCCCCCGGACCGGGGATCCCGGCGGGGCGCGTTCGTGAGCAGGGGCTCCCCGTGCTCGAGGATCCAGCCCCAGAGCCCGCGGATCGGCGGCCGGAAGACGGCGCTTCCCCCCTCCACCCGGCACTTCTCGAAGACCTCCTCCGTGAAGCTCGGCACGTGGAACTCGGTCCGGGCCTCGTTCCAGTGCCCCACGAACCCGATCTCGGCCCCGGTGACCGCGAGGAGGCCGTCGAGGACGGCCCGGGAGACGCTCTCGAGATCGCGCGCCTCCGCGGCGGCCCGGGCCACGGCGAGGAGGGCCTCGTGCCTCTTCGCCTCGAAGGCCAGGTGCTCCAGGGCCTCCCGGTGCACCGTCACGTCTCGGAGAACGGCGAGGCTGTGGACCTCGTCCCCGGCCGGGAGCTGCGAGACGGCGAGCTCCGCGGGAAAGGTGGTCCCGTCCCGCCGGAGGGCGGGCACCTCGTACACCCCCGGCGCGTCCTCCCCGCGCCGCCGGGCGCCGGCGTACTCCCGGATGAGCTCGCGGGCCTCCGGGGCGAACAGGTCCGTCTCGTCCCGGCCCAGGATCTCCGACTCCTCCTCGTACCCCAGCATCCGCACGGCGGCCCGGTTCGCGAGGGCGAGCTTCGCGCCGGCATCGCTGATGAGGATCCCGTCGCGGGCCGATTCCACGATGGCCCGGTATCTCTCCCCGATCAGGCGGCGGGCGGCGGCTTCCCGGAGGCGGGCCCGCGCCTGGAGCGACCGGATCCCGAGCCAGGCCAGGCCCACGAGACCCAGGCCGAGGAAGACCGTGCGCCGGAACGGACCGCCGAGGGCGGCCAGCGCCTCCTCCCGGTCCCGCTCCGCCACGAGAACCCAGTCCGTCCCGGGGACCGGGCGCACGGAGGCCAGGACCTCCACGCCGCGGGTGTCGCATCCCTCGAGGTCCCTTTCCCCGCCCGCGAGGAGCGCGGGGGCGAGAAAGGGGGAATCGCCGGGACCCAGGAGCACCCGGAAGCCCTCTCCCCCCCGCCCGAGGAGGACCTTCCGCCCCGTGCGGATCCTCCCCGGCCATTCCCGGAGCAGCGGGCCCAGGTATCTCCGGGAGTCGATGACGCAGACCAGGCAGAGCCGTCCGGATCCGCCCGCGGCGGCGGGACCGCCGTCGAGGGGCACGTGGAGGGCCAGGGTCCGGTCCGTCTCCCCGAAACCGCGGAGGAGGAGGAAAGAGGCCGCTTCCCCCGGGTGAGAAACGGGGGCGGCCTGCAACGCGGCGGCCAGGGAGGCCGCCCGGCGGGGGGGAAACGCGTAGATCACCTTCCGGTCCCGGTCCACCACGGCGGCGGCGGCGTAGTCGTGCCCCCGGACGAGGGTCCCGAGCCACTCCTCGACCCAGGCGCGGGTCCGGGCACCCGCCTCGTCCGGCTTCGCCCGGAGCACCTCGGGAAGCCGCCCGGCCCGGTAGGCGGCGCCGTCGCCGAGCCGCTCGCGGACCCACCAGGCGAGGCGGTTCGCCGTGACCTCCGCCACCCCCGCCAGTTCCTCGGCGGCCTCGGCGAGCTTCTCGCGCCGGAGCGCGAGGTGGGACCAGGTGAGCGCGGCCAGGAGGGCGGCCAGGAAACCGAGGACCACGAACACCCCCGGAATCACACCTCGCCGGTGGCCGAGCAGATCCGGATCATCCGATCGGGTGAAGGGAGACATCCGCCCTCCGGAAGAAAGCCCGGGAAGGAGAAGGAGGCATCCCGTCCACGTCTTCCTTCATTCTACCCGATCCCTTCCTTCCGCCAACGCCGTAATTGAAAACACGAGTGAAACTCACACTCACTACCATCACCCGGGAGGCCGCGGTCCGGCGAAGGCACGCCGTCCCCTGATCCCGGGCCCGGCGGATCCCCCCGGCTCTCCGGCCCCCGAAACGAGGTCCGGGGCGCCCTCCCGCCACCCGCGGTTCGCCGGACCGAGCCTCGCCCCGCGGATCCCGCAGCCGGTCTCCCCCGTGTTCCCCCCGCGGCGGGGGAAGGCTTCGCCTCCCTCCGTCCGCCTTCCCCCCCCCCGAGGCGGGTCAGCGCAGGTTCACGCTGTCCAGCTCCCCGCTCTCGTCGAGGAGGAACACCTCCGCCCCCCGGTCGGACCCCGCGAGCCAGCCCCCGGAGTTGAAGAGGAGGAGGTCCCCTCCCCCGGGAAGGCCCGGATCCGCCACCCGCATGGGGGCGCGGGCGGGGATGGGCTCGTGGGTGTGCCCGAAGAGGACCCGCCGCGGGGGAGGCACCCCGAGTTCCCCCGCCTGCGCGCAGGAGGCCCGGTAGAACCTCCCGAACCGCCCGCGGACCTCCTCCCGCTCGAAGAACACCCGGTCGTAGCGCGCGGGCCGGTAGTGCTCCGCCAGCCCCGCCGCCACCCTTCCCAGGTCCTCGAGGACGAGATCGTCCACCCCCTCGAAGGGCCAGGCCAGGTGGATCATGCTCTCCAGGTTCGGGACCACGTGGCGAAGCGCCTCGCGCAGCCGCGCGCTCTCTCCCTCCCTCGCCTGGGCCTGGATCTCCCGCACCAGGTCCGAGACCCGGCCCGCCTGTCCCAGGGCGGTGCAGAGGAGGGCGGTGACGGGGACGTTCCATTCCTCCAGCTCCGCCACCCCCGGCCCCCCGGCCACGGCGGGGTCCCCTGCCAGGAGTTCGGAGACCAGCACCCAGGCCGGTTCCAGCATGTGGCCGTGCGTGACCAGCAGGCTTTCCCCGGCGCCCCGGAGGTAGAGGTTGGGATACGCGACGGCCACCGGCGGATGCCCCCCCGGGGCGAAGAGCCCCTCGAGGAAGAGCGTGCCGTACCGGCCGGTGGACGCCGCGCGGGAGACCCCGGGGAGCACGAGCTCTCCGGAGGCGAGGTCGATCACGCCCGGCTGCGTCCGCCGGAAGTCGCGCGGATCCGAGTGGTCCGCGAGCCGCCGGATGACGCCGGTCTCCCACTCCACCGCGTCCCAGACGTGCTTGTCGTGGTTGCCGGGGAGGTAGACGATCTCCCGGGCGATGCCGTCGCGCTGGAGCGCGGTGAAGAAGGGCCGGGCGATCCGGCACGACCCCGCGAAGGAGCGGATGCTGAAGTCCAGGATGTCCCCGTTGAGCACGAGGAAGTCGAGCGGCCTCCCGCCCGTGAAGCCCCGGACCGCCTCCCGGAGCGCCGCGTAGGTCTCCGTGATCCCTCCCTCCCGCACCAGCTTGCCCGCGGGATCCCCGAGATGCACGTCCGAGATGACCGCGATCCGCACGCCGCCCTCCCTTCCTTTCCCTCTCCCCCATCCCGCGGAGCCTAGCCCGCCTTTCTCATCCGGACGCACGGTTTTCGGCGGATCTCGCCGCCCCTGGCGGTGTGGCTCCTCGTCATCGA
>JAOZQC010000177.1 GCA_029932425.1 Planctomycetota bacterium
TACGGCGAGGTCCGCGATTTCATCGATGTCTGGCCGCGGCTCCCGTGGCCGTCCTGGCTCTTTCACTGGCCGACGTTCAACGTGGCCGACATCGCCATCGTGACGGGGGTCCTGCTCCTGCTCCTTCGCTCGTTCCCGGCGCGGGGAGGGAAGGCGGGCGGGGCCTCCGCGGAGGGCTGAAGTCCCGTGAAGGAAACGAGGAGGGAACCCGGAGCGCCGCCCCCGGCGGGAGCGGCTCCCGGCGGGGATCCGGACTCCGCGGCGCCGGACGCGGATCTCGCGGTCTCCCTGGGCGATCTCGTCCTCGCGAACCCGGTGATGACGGCCTCCGGCACCTTCGGCGGGTCGGGCCGGGAGTTCGCCCCCTACCTCGACCTCTCGAAGCTCGGGGCGATCGTGGTGAAGACGATCACGCCGCGGCCCCGGCCGGGAAACCCGCCCCCCCGCACGCGGGAGACGGCGGCGGGCCTCCTCAACTCCATCGGCCTGCAGAACCCGGGCTTCGACCGGTGGGTGGGGGAGGTCCTCCCCCTGCTCCGCGACATCGGGACGCGGGTGGTGATCAACATCGCGGGGGAGACCCCCGCGGAGTACGACGAGCTGGCCGGGCGCCTCGACGGGCTGCCGGGCATCGACGCCGTGGAGGTGAACATCTCCTGCCCGAACGTGGAGCAGGGCGGCGCCTGTCCGGCCCAGGACCCCGCGGTGACCCACCGGGTGATCTCCGGGGTGCGCGCGCGCACCCGCCTCCCGGTGATCGCCAAGCTCTCCCCCAACGTGGAGGACGTCACCGTGATCGCCCGGGCCGCGGAGGACGCGGGGGCCGACGCGGTGAGCCTCGTGAACACCTTCCTGGGGACCGCGGTGGACTGGCGGACCCGGCGCCCGGTGTTCCGGAACGTCGTGGCCGGCCTCTCGGGACCCGCCATCAAGCCCCTGGCCCTCTGGCTCGTGTACCGGGTGGTCCGGGCGGTCTCCGTGCCCGTGATCGGCATCGGCGGGATCTCCACCGCCGAGGACGCCATGGAGTTCCTCCTCGTGGGGGCCACCGCGATCCAGGTGGGGACGGCGAGCTTCCGGACGCCCTCCGCGGCGGCCCGGATCGTGCGGGAGCTGCCGGCCCTCCTCCGGGAGGCGGGGGCGGGGTCGGTGCGCGAGTACCGGGGAACGTTGAGGTCCTGGAGTCATGAAGCTTCTTGACCTGACCACCGGGCTCGTCCTCCGCGCCGTGGACATCTACCTCGCCGTGGCCTGGCCGGGCCGGGAGGCCGAGAAGCGCCCGGACCTCCCGGACGACCTGCCTCCCCGGGAGATCCTGGGCACCTTCGCGGACGAGTCGAAGCGGGACTCGCACCGGTACGTCCTCCGGCTCGGGAACTTCCGGTACCCCCACATGAAGTTCGTGTTCGAGGAGTACCTGATCCAGGGGGAGTACTTCTTCAGCGTCGACACCCACGACGAGATGAACCTCGATCCCGAGGATCCCGACTACGCGGCCTGGCTCGAGTTGAAGCGCCACAACCGGCGCGTGAAGACGGAGATCGAGAGCGGATGGCGGCGGGCCCACGTCCCCACCTACGAGACGCTGCGGCGCCTGGTGGTGGGGGCGGAGACCGTTCCCGAGGAGCCGGGGACCCGCGGCCTCGTGCTCGTGGTGGACGACGAGCGGGACATCGCGGACGCGGTGGCGTCGGTGCTCATCTCCGAGGGGTACGAGGTGGTGGTGGCCCACGACGGGGACGAGGCGGTGCGCACCGCCGAGCGGGAGCGGCCGGACCTGATCCTCATGGACTACCAGATGCCCACGCGGAACGGGATCCAGGCCGCGCGGGAGATCCGGGCGCTCGGCGGGAAGCGCCCCCGGATCCTCCTGGCCACGGCCTCCATCATCGACCTGTCCACGGTCTCGGAGGCGGACGGGTTCCTGCTGAAGCCGTACTCGCGGGACATCCTGGTCTCCTTCATCCGGGCCCTGATGAAGGGCTCGTGACGGGGCGGGGAGCGCCTCCCCGCGCCCGGACCCCGCGCCTCTCCCGGCGGAGTCCGGGGGGGAGCGACCCGCGGGGGGCGCGCCGCCCGGCCCGGCCTTTCCCGGAGTGGAATCGTTGACCCCGGTGCCGGGCGGGGGGATATTCGGACGTTTGGTCCCTGGGAGGGCTCGATGGCCGGGGAGTTGATCGGAAAGATCCTGACGACCGTCTTCGGGTCCCTCAACGATCGGGTCATCAAGAAGATGATGCCGATCGTGGAGAAGGTGAACGCGCTCGAGCCGGTGATGGAGCCGCTGAGCGACGCCGCCCTCCGCGGGAAGACGGAGGAGTTCCGCAAGCGCCTCGCCGACGGCGAGACGCTGGACGACCTGCTTCCGGAGGCGTTCGCGGTGGTGCGGGAGGCGGCGCGGCGCACCCTGGGACAGCGGCACTACGACGTCCAGATCATCGGCGGCATCGCCCTGCACCGGGGGATGATCGCGGAGATGGTCACCGGCGAGGGGAAGACGCTGGTGGCCTCCCTGCCCGCCTACCTGAACGCCCTCTCGGGCCAGGGCGTGCACATCGTCACCGTGAACGACTACCTGGCCCGGCGGGACCGGCGCTGGATGGGCGCCATCTACGAGTTCCTGGGGCTCACGGTGGGCGTGATCCAGTCGGAGATGAGCCCCGCGGAGCGGATCCCCGAGTACCGGGCGGACATCACCTTCGGGACGAACAACGAGTTCGGCTTCGACTACCTCCGCGACAACATGAAGATGCGGGTGGAGGACCAGGCCCAGGGCCACCTCCACTACGCCATCATCGACGAGGTGGACTCCATCCTCATCGACGAGGCCCGGACGCCGCTCATCATCTCCGGCCCCGCCGAGGAGTCGACGGACAAGTACTACCAGGCGGACCGGGTGGTGCGGCAGCTCAAGAAGAAGCCGGACAACATCCCGGACGACCTGCCCGAGGACTACCCCGTCGACTGGGACTACGAGATCAAGGAGAAGGAGCACCAGGCGACCCTCACCGAGCGGGGCATCGTGAAGGCCCAGCGGCTCCTCGGGGTGGAGGACTTCTTCACCGGCCGCAACATGGACTGGCCCCACCACCTGGAGCAGGCCCTGAAGGCCCACAACCTCTACCGGCGCGACAAGGAGTACGTCGTCAAGGAGGGCGAGGTCATCATCGTGGACGAGTTCACGGGCCGGCTCATGCCGGGCCGGCGCTGGTCCGACGGGCTGCACCAGGCCGTGGAGGCGAAGGAGGGGCTCCGGATCCGCGAGGAGAACCAGACCCTCGCCACCATCACCTTCCAGAACTTCTTCCGCCTCTACGACAAGATCGCGGGCATGACGGGGACGGCGCTCACGGAGGCGCCCGAGTTCTACAAGATCTACAAGCTCGAGGTCCTGGTCATCCCCACCAACAAGCCGCTCATCCGGACCTCCGAGCCGGACAAGATCTACCGGACGGAGAAGGAGAAGTACCTCGCGGTCATCGACGAGATCCAGAAGGTCCACCGCCAGGGCCGGCCCATCCTGGTGGGGACCACCTCCATCGAGAAATCGGAGCTCCTGTCCGGGCTCCTGAGCCGGCGGGGCATCCCCCACGAGGTGCTGAACGCGAAGCACCACGAGCGGGAAGCGCAGATCGTGGCGAAGGCGGGCCAGCGGGGGATGGTGACCATCGCCACGAACATGGCGGGCCGGGGCACCGACATCATCCTGGGGGAGGGGGTGGCGGAGATCGGCGGCCTCCACATCATCGGCACCGAGCGGCACGAGGCGCGGCGCATCGACAACCAGCTCCGGGGCCGGGCGGGGCGGCAGGGCGACCCGGGATCGTCCGTGTTCTTCCTCTCCCTGGAAGACGACCTCATGCGCATCTTCGCGCGCGACTGGGTCAAGAACATGCTCGGCAAGCTGGGCATGGCGGAGGGGCAGGAGATCCAGTCGAAGATGGTGAGCCGGATGATCGGCCGCGTCCAGCGGAAGATGGAGGAGCACAACTTCGAGATCCGCAAGAACCTGCTCGAGTACGACGAGGTCATGGACCGCCAGCGGAAGGTGGTCTACAGCAACCGGCAGGAGATCCTCGAGGGGAAGCGGATCGACGAGCGGATCGACGAGTACTTCGAGGATGTCGTCCACTCCATGGTGGACCAGCACCTCGTGCACCCCGAGGAGGGCGAGGAGCCTTCCCTGCCCGGCCTGCTCGCGGCCTACGAGAGACGCTTCGACATCGAGATCGAGGCGGAGGACATGGAGGGGCGATCTCCCGGGGAGATCGAAGAGATCCTCCTGGCGCGTGTCCGGGAAGCCTACGCGGAGCGCAAGCGCGTCCTCGGCGAGGAGCAGATGCGCATCATCGCCTCCTACCTCCTCCTCTCCGCGTTCGACAGCAAGTGGAAGGACCACCTCTACGCCATGGACTCCCTCCGTTCCGGGATCGGGCTCCGGGCCTACGCCCAGGAGGATCCCAAGAACGCCTACCGGCTGGAGGGGTCCGCGATGTTCCAGCAGATGATCGCGGCCATCCAGGACGAGGTGACGGAGTGGATCTTCAAGCTCAGGCTCGAGGAGGAGGAGGAGAGGGAGAGACGGAGCGTCTGGCAGGAGTCCGCGGCCATCCACGAGGAGTACGACGCCACCCGGCAGCAGATGGAGGCCGGGGTTGCCGGCTCCCAGGGCGGCCCCGTGAAGCCCATCGTCCGCGATCAGCCGAAGGTGGGCCGGAACGACCCCTGTCCCTGCGGCAGCGGGAAGAAGTACAAGAAGTGCTGCCTCCCGAGGGAAGGAAGCTGACCCCCGCCGTGGGCCGGGAGGCGCGGAGCTGGAGCGGCCGGACCCACGTGCGGCTCCTCCAGTGCGTCTACGACCTCGTGTACCTGCTGATCCTCACGGCCCTCTCCCCCTACCTCCTCTACAAGCTCCTCACGAGTCCGAAGCACCGCGCGGGCCTGGTGCAGAGGCTCGGGTGGCTGCCCCCCTGGCCGGACCGCGGCCCGCGCATCTGGATCCACGGGGTCTCGGTGGGGGAGGTGCTCGCGGCCAAGAGCCTGGTGGACGTCCTGGAGCGCGAGCTCCCCGACCACGAGATCGTGATCTCCACCACCACCAAAACGGGGCAGGAGGTGGCCCGCCGGCACTACGCGGGCAAGCACGTCTTCTACTACCCGCTGGACTTCTCGTTCTCCACCAAGCGGGTGCTGCGCCGGGTCTCCCCGGAGGCGGTGCTCCTCATGGAGCTCGAGATCTGGCCGAACTTCCTGCTCTCCACGTGGGAGACGGAGGTGCCGGTGCTCCTGGTGAACGGGCGCATCTCGCGCCACTCCTACCGGCAGTACCAGATCCTGCAGCGGGTGATCCCGGAGCCCATGGACCGGATCCTCCTCTACTGCGTCCAGACGAGGAAGTACGCGGAGCGCTTCCTGCGCCTGGGGGTGAAGCCCGAGCGCGTGAAGGTCACGGGCACCATGAAGTTCGACAACATCAACACCGAGGGGGGGGAGGAACTGAGGCGGGAGGCGCGGCGGGAGCTGGGGATCCGGGAGGGCCAGAGGGTGCTCATGGCGGGGTCCACGCACCCCACGGAGGAGGAGACGATCCACGGGATCTTCGAGAAGCTCCTCCGCCGGCATCCCGACTTCCGGCTGGTGGTGGCCCCCCGGCATCCGGAGCGGATCGCGGAGGTGGAGGCCATGCTCCGGCGCCGGGGGGCGGAGGTGGTGCGGAAGACGCGGATCCGCGAGCGGGGCCCCGGACCGGGCTCCCCCGTGATTCTCGTGGACACCATGGGGGAGCTGGCGAGGATCTACGCCGCCGCGGACCTCGTCTTCGTGGGCGGGAGCCTCTATCCCCACGGCGGCCAGAACATGATGGAGCCCGCCGGGCTCGGGCGGCCCGTGCTCTTCGGGCCGCACGTCCAGAACTTCCAGGAGTCGGTGGACATCCTCCTGGACGCGGGGGCGGCGGTGATGGCCCGGGACGCCCGGGAGCTGGAGGACGCGGTCTTCCGGATGGTGGAGAACCCGGACCTGGCGGCCCGGATGGGGGAGCGGGCCCGGCGGGTGGTGATGGAGCACAAGGGAGCATCGGAACGGATCATGGAGCTCATCCGGCCCTACTTCGGGCGCCGGAGGGCGAACCCGGGGAGAGAACGATGACCGACTACCTGGTGAAGGACATCGGCCTGGCGGAGGAAGGCCGGAAGAAGCTCGACTGGGCGGAGGCGCACATGCCGGTGATGCGGCTCCTCCGGGAGCGCTACGCGGGGGAGAAGCCGCTCCAGGGGATGCGGATCGCGGGGTGCCTGCACGTCACCAAGGAGACCGCCGTGCTGGTCCGCACCCTGCGCGAGGCGGGGGCGGAGGTGGCCTGGAGCGGCTGCAATCCCCTGTCCACCCAGGACGACGTGGCCGCGGCCCTGGCCGCGGAAGGGGTCCGCATCTACGCCTGGCACGGGATGAGCACCGAGGAGTTCTACGAGGCCATCGACCGCACCCTGGAGATCCGCCCCACCCTCACCCTGGACGACGGGGCGGACCTCATCTTCCGGATCCACGACCGGCGGGAGGACCTGGTCTCCGGGATCCTCGGCGGGAGCGAGGAGACCACCACCGGCGTGCACCGGCTCCGGGCCATGGCGACGGCGGGGGCGCTCAAGTACCCGGTGGTGGCGGTGAACGACTCCGAGACGAAGTGGGACTTCGACAACGTCTACGGGACGGGGCAGTCGAGCATCGACGGGATCCTCCGCGCCACCTCGGTCCTCCTGGCGGGAAAGACCTTCGTGGTGGCGGGTTACGGCCACTGCGGCCGGGGCTGCGCCATGCGGGCCCGGGGGATGGGGTGCAACGTGGTGGTGACGGAGG
>JAOZQC010000178.1:0-2569 GCA_029932425.1 Planctomycetota bacterium
CCGGCGATGGCGGGTTTGAGGAGGAGCCCCAGCACGGGGTAGAGGACGCCGGCGGCCACGGGGATGGCGAGGATGTTGTAGCCGAAGGCCCAGAAGAGGTTCTGGCGGATGGTCCTCATCGTGCGCCGCGAGAGGCGGATCGCCGACACCACGGCGCGGAGATCACCGGACATGAGGATCACGTCCGCGGTCTCGATGGCCACGTCCGTACCGGTTCCGATGGCGATGCCCACGTCCGCTCTCGCCAGGGCCGGGCCGTCGTTGATGCCGTCCCCTACCATGGCCACGACCTCGCCGGCCTCCATGAGCCGGGCCACCTCCCCCGCCTTCTTCGCGGGGAGGACCTCCGAGAGCACGCGGTCGATCCGCATCTCCCGCGCCACCGCCTCCGCGGTCCGGGCGTTGTCCCCGGTCATCATCACCACGGAGATCCCCATGGCCTTCAGGTCGTGGATCGCCTCCCCGGAGCCCTCCTTCTTCGTGTCCGCCACCGCCAGGAGGCCGAGGAGCCGCCCCCCCGCGGCCACGTAGACCGGCGTCTTCCCCTCCCGGGCGAGGGATTCGGCCAGGACGCGGACCCCCCGGATCCTCACCTTCGCCCGCTCCATGAGGCGGGCGTTCCCCACGAGGACCCTCCGTCCCTCCACCTTCGCCATGACGCCGGCGCCCCCCAGCACGCGGAAGTCCGCGGCCTCCCCCGCGTCCACGCCCCGCTCCGCCGCCCCCGCCGCGATCGCCCGGCCCAGGGGATGCTCGGAGAACCGCTCCGCGCCGGCCGCGAGGCGGAGCAGCTCGTCCTCCGAGGAGTGCTTCTCGGGGAGGGGCGTCCGTGAGGAGAGGCCGGCCGTGGGTGATCGTGCCCGTCTTGTCGAGGACCACGGTGGTGACACGCCCCGCCCGCTCCAGGGCCTGGGCGTTCTTCACGAGAATGCCCATCCGGGCGCCGCGCCCGGCCCCCACCATGATCGCGGTAGGGGTGGCGAGGCCGAGGGCGCAGGGGCAGGCGATGATGAGGACGGACACGAACGCGGTGAGCGCGAAGGGAAACGAGGCTCCGAACTGGCGCCAGGCGACGAAGGTGATCACGGCGAGGAGGATCACGGCGGGCACGAACACCGCGGCCACCCGGTCCGCGAGCCTCTGCACCGGGGCCTTGGAGCCCTGCGCCTCCCGCACCATCCTCACGATCTGGGCCAGGGCGGTCTCCGCCCCCACGCGCGTCGCGCGGACCCGGAGGACCCCGTCCCGCGAGATCGTGGCCCCCGCCACCTCGTCCCCCGGCCCCTTGGCGACGGGCATGGACTCGCCGGTGAGCATCGACTCGTCCACCGCCGCCCGGCCCTCCTCCACGACCCCGTCCACCGGGATCCGCTCCCCGGGCCGCACGATGACCAGGTCGCCGGGGCGCACCTCCTCCACGGGGACGTTCCTCTCCTCCCCGTTGCGCACGATCCAGGCGTCCTTGGGCCGGAGCGCCAGGAGCGCCCGGATCGCCAGGGAGGTGCGCCCCTTCGCCCGGGCCTCGAGGAACCGCCCGAGGAGGATCAGGGCGATGATCATCACCGCGCTGTCGTAGTAGACGGCGCTCTCCACCCCGCGCAGGAGGGAGGGGGCGAAGGTCACCACCGCGCTGTAGAGATAGGCCGCCCCCGTGCCCACCGCGATGAGCGTGTTCATGTCCGCCGTGCCGCGCCGGAGCAGGCGGAAGGCCCCCGTGAAGAAGCCGCACCCCGCGAACCAGAGGACCGCGGTGGTGATCAGGAAGAGGACGACCTCCACCGGCTTCTCCGGGAGGTCCCGGAGGAAGGCGATCACCAGGTGACCGCGCATGGAGAGGAGCATCACCACCGCGGCCGCCGCGGCCGCGAAGAGGAACCGCCGGAAGGTGACGAGCGACTCGTCCTCCTCCGGGGGGAGGCTCTCCTCGATGAGGGGCGGCTTCTCGCGCACCTCGTAGTCGCCGGCGCGACGGATGGCGGCGGCGATCGCCGCGGGATCGGCGGACCGGGCGTCGTAGCGGACCGTGGCCTGCTCCGCGGCGAGGTTCACGTTCGCCTCCGTGACTCCGGGCACCCTCCGGATCACCTTCTCCACCCGGGCCACGCACGAGGCGCAGTGCATGCCCTTCACCTCGAGGACGGCCACCGCCGGCGCCTCCGGTTCCCGTTCCGCCCTCGATGCGGGAGCGGTCTCGGCGGGCGGCGGCTTGGGGGGGCGGGCCGGGGCGGCCTCCTCCTTCCCCGCGCCGGCCGGGACGGGGGCTCCGGCCTTCTCCCCCGGCTCCCCCGCGGCCCGGGCATAGCGCTCCGGGTCCCGCTCGAAGGCCGTGAGGCACGAGGCGCCGCAGAAGTACCAGGTCCGCCCCTCGTAGTCGGCGCCGGCCCCGGCCTTCCCGCGGGGGAACTCCCTGCCGCAGACCGGGTCGCGCACCGGCTCCGCGGCCTCCTCCTCCCGGGCCTTCCGCGCCGCTTGCACGTAGCCGGCGGGCTCCCGCTCGAAGCGCTCCAGGCAGCCCACCGAGCAGAAGTACCAGGTCTCCCCGTCGCAGTCGGCCGCGGCCGCGGCCCGC
>JAOZQC010000178.1:2579-6799 GCA_029932425.1 Planctomycetota bacterium
CGCCCCGCGCGGGACCCACCTCCATGCCGCAGCCAGGAACGTGCGCCATCGCTCACGGCTCCCGGGCGGAGCGGAGAGGATACCAGATCCGGCCGGCTCCGCCCGGAGGGAGCGGGGAAGGACGGGGGAGGGCCGGGCGCCGCGGCGCCCGCCGCTCTCTTCGCGGCGCGGGCCCTCGAGGTAGACTGGGCGGGTCGAAGGAGGGATCGGCGATGGCGGAAACGGAATCCGGGACGTCCCGCTTCCGGGAGGTGCAGGCCTTCCGCCAGTGGTGGATCCGGGGGAGCGTCCTCGTCCTCGCGCTCCTCGCCTGGTGGGCCTTCCTCCGGCAGGTGGTCCTGGGGAAGCCGTTCGGGAACCGCCCGGCCCCGGACTGGACGGTGTGGGTGCTCCTCGTCCTCTTCGGCGTCTTCCTGCCCCTCGTCTTCGCGGTGATCCGGCTGGTGGTGACGGTGGACGGCGAGGCGGTGACCATCCGGTTCTACCCGCTCCGCCCCCGGCGCATCCCCCTCGCGGAGATCCGCGAGTGCGAGGCCCGGACCTACCGCCCCCTCGGCGAGTACGGCGGGTGGGGGATCCGCTGGTCGCCGAGGCGCGGGATGGCCTACAACGTCTCGGGGAACCGGGGGGTGCAGCTCGTCCTCCAGAGCGGGAAGCGGGTGCTCATCGGCTCGCAGCGCCCGGAAGAGCTCTCGGCGGCGATCCTCAGCGGGCGATCATCTTCCCCTTCTTCGGCGGCTTCACCTTGACCTTGTAGGCGACCTCCCCGGGAGGGCCGTCCCCGGGACCGAGGAGGAGATCGAAGAAGCCCGTGGCGGAGACGGTGGCCGGGCCCAGCTTCACCCGGGTGCCGGAGCGGTTGGCCTTATGCGGCGCGGAGAGGCCGTCGAGATCCGCCGCGGGGCGCACGCCTCCCCGGCCCTTCACGGTGGCGGTGATCGCCCATCCGGCGTACCACCAGACGGGGATCCGGGTCTCCCCCTCCACCCGGGTGCGGCCTCTCGTCTTCATCCCGCGGGAGCGGGTGGTGAGCACGTAGGCGGAGGTGCCCGCGAACCGGCTCTCCAGCGCCAGGGTGTAGGTGCCGTCCTCGGGGGCGGTGAGCTTCCCCTTCACGGACCGGGCGAGCCGGGTGGTGAGGATCGGGTCCCCGGTCTCGGGGGCGAGGATGCGGGCGATGAAGGTCCCGGTGTCGAGCCGCGCCCGGAACTTGAGCCGGGTGCCCTTCTTCAGGAGGAAGGTGAACGTGTCCAGGCCCAGGGGGCCCAGCTCTCCCGCCGCGCCCCGGCCCGGCGCCAGCTCCAGGGGAGGGCGATCGAGACAGAGGGCCTCGGCGGATGCCCCCCCGTTGTTCGTCTCGTCCGTCTCGGACACCGCGTGGCCGGGATCCAGGAGGACGCCGATCCGGTACCGCCCGGGCGGGAGGCCCCCGGGGATCGTCACCGACCGGGTGGTGGTGCGCGACCCTCCCGCGGGGAGGTCCCCCTCCTCCACCAGGGCCAGGCGGTGGTCCGTGGGCACGGGCTCGAGGGACCCCGTGAGGTAGATCCCCGCCCGGAACCCCCCGGAGCCCGTCGTACCGGTGTTCCGGGCGGTGTAGGTCACGCTCACCTCGTCTCCGGATCCGGCGCCGGGGGGCGAGAAGAACACGCCGTCGAGGGCCAGGTCCGCCCCCGTGGGGCCGGGCCCGGCGGCGGGGTACAGGAAGCGGACTCCGTCCTGGTCATCGGGGTAGATGCGGTGCACGGCGAAGGCGGGGTCCGGTCCCGGGTCCATGATCGAGGGCTTCGAGGTCTCGTGCATGAGCCCCAGCACGTGGCCCAGCTCGTGGATGGCCACCGTCCGGAAATCGGCGGGCCCCCCGGCGGTGTTCACGGCGCTCGTGGTCCAGGAAGACGTGGAGTTGAACTGGACGTCCCGCTCCACGATGGTCTCGCTCTCCGGCATCCCGGCGAGGGTGTTGGTGACGATGGTGATCCCCAGGATGTAGGAGGGAAGGCTCTGGAAGTAGCACTCCGAGTACCCGTTCCCGAAGGTGGGGCTCGCGGCAGGGGTGGCGCCGCCGTAGGTGAAGGCGAAGCTGGACCCCGGGACCCCGTTCCAGGCGTGGAGCGCGGCCTGGATCTCGGAGGTGAACGCGGCGCCCACGCTCGACGGGACGCCCGCGGCGTCCGTGTACACGGTCACGGGCAGCTTCCGCCACCGCACCGGCTGTCCCGCGAACGTGAGGTACTGGTAGGAAGAGGCGGGGATCGCGAGGAGCGCCAGGAAGAGGGCGGTGAGAAGGACGCGCCTCATCTCCCACCTCCCTTCTTTTCCGGAGGGGGCGCCTTCCCCTTCTCCCTCTCCCTCTCGCGCGCCTCGCGCGCCCGGATCAGCCCCTCGATCCGGTCCCGGAAGGCGGAGAGGAGCATCGGCCTCTCGCCCTTCCTCTCCGGCGAGAGCACCGGCCTCCCGTTCTCGAAGGAGTAGACGGGACGGCCCCGGGAGTCGCAGACCATCTCCTCGCCCCACGGCGCGAGCCTCTCCACCCGGTAGCGCCCCTGCTCCCAGCCGATGGCGGGGCAGACCGGGTCGAGCCTCGCGTTGGCGAAGAGGACGACCCGGTCTCCGATCTCGAAGGCGGGGACGCCGAGCACCTCGACCCGCTGCCGGCCGAGACGGCCTCCGGCGAAGGAATACGTGACCGTGGCGCCGGTGATCCGGCCCTTCAGGACGTCGAGGTGATCGAAGACCACCTCCGTGAACACGGGGATCTTCCCGGAAGGGCCTCGGACGCATTTCACGGACCGCACGGTGCCCGTGAAGATCTCCGAGGCGTAGCTCTCCACCTGCGCGAGGGAGAGCCTCCGGATCCAGGTAGCCCGGGCCGGGGCCGCCAGGAGGACCACCGCGACCACCAGGCCCACCGCCGATCTCTTCATGAGGACTCCTTCCCCCCGGCCGCGTTTTCCACGGCACCATTGTAATTGGGTTCTGGCATGGGGGGCACCTCCCGAATACCCTTTGCCGGACCAGGATCCGGGAGGTGGCTCATGCGTAGGATCGTTCTCCTTCTCGTCCTCCTCGCTCTCCCGCTCCCCGCGTACGCGGCGGGCGAGGCCCCCTCGGTGCAGAGCCCGAAGGAGGCCTGGAGCGCGATGCAGAAGGAGCTGGCGGCGGCCCGCCAGGCGAGGGACTACCGGCTCTACCGCCGGATCCAGCAGACCCGGCCGAAGGAGTTCCTCGACGCCTTCGAGAAGTCCGGGCGGAAAGCGGAGGGGGAGGAGCTCTTCTTCCTCGCCCAGTTCTACGGCGCGGCCTCCCGCTGGGCGGAAGCGCGCGCCGCCTGCCGCACGTGCGCCGACGACGCGAAGCTCACGGAGAGCATGAGGAACTCGGCGCGTCTCCTCTACGCGCGTGCCCTCCTGGGGGGGCTCCGGGACGGGAGTCTCGCGGGCGAGGAGGCGAGCCGAGGCCTGGAGATCGCGGAGCAGGACCTCGCCAAGATCGCGGAGGGGGGGGGGACGGCCCTGGCGGCGAGCCTCCACGGAACGCTCGCCCGCTGCTGCGAGGCCCTGGACCGGAAGGCGGCCGCCCTCCGGCACTACCTCGAGGCCGCCCGGAAGAACCCGGCCCTGGCGTACGGGTCCGCCCGAAGCGCGATCACGGCCCTCATGTCCGGGGTCCATGAGCTCGCCGCCTACGACGGCCTGCGAGAGGAGGGGAAGAAGCTGGTCGAGGAGTTCGCCGCTCTCCAGGAGCGGTACGTCGCCAAGCTCCGGGAGGCGGGGCAGGAGTCGCAGGCGTCCCGGGCGGAGAGGTACCTGAAGCGGATCCGGAACATGACCCAGCCGCTCGAGATGCTCGGCCGGCCCGCCCCCGCCTGGACGCTGCTCAAGGCCTGGGGCGACGTGAAGTCGCTCGAGGACGTGAAGGGGAAGGTGGTGATGGTGGACTTCTGGGCCACCTGGTGTCCCTGGTGCATCCGGAGCTTCCCGGCCATCCGCGATCTCCTGCGCGACTACGGGGACAAGGACTTCGTGGTGGTGGGAGTGACGGCCCCCGCGGGCTACGTCACCTCGCACCGGTACGACCTCGACGAGGACCTGGCGGAGAAGGCGAAGACGGCGGGGCCCGCCGAGACGTTGCGTCTCCCCCGCGACGGCACGCCGGAGCAGATCTCCGCCTTCCGGGTGAAGGAGAAGGAGATCATCGGGAAGTTCCTCGCCAACCACGAG
>JAOZQC010000179.1 GCA_029932425.1 Planctomycetota bacterium
GCGGGGGGGGGGGCGGGGCGCCCGCACGCTGGGGCCCCTGGTGGCGGTGCAGGCGGTCGCGCTGTGGGGCCTCGAGGGAATGTGGCGCGCCATGTTCCTGGGCTTCGCGGCCTCCGCCCTGCTCCTCCTGGAGCTCCGGAGGGGAGAACCCCGGCCGGCGCCCGCGGCGGCCGAGCCGTTCCCGCGCGTCTTCCGCCGGGTCTTCCCCCGGATCGCCCCCCTGGCGGGGATCGTGGTGGGCCGGTCCCTGGTGACCGCGTCCCTCGTCACCTTCCTCCCCACGCTGCTCACGGGCCGCGGAGTCAGCCTGGGCCTGGCCGCGGGGGCCCTCTCGGTCTTCGAGGCCGCGGGGGTGGCGGGCGCCCTCACCGCGGGGACCCTGAGCGACTACCTGGGGCGGCGCCGGGTCCTGGCCCTCGCCATGATCGGGGGGCCGCTGCTCATGTTCGCCAGCCTCGGACTCGCGGGGCCCCTCCTCGCGGGGGTGCTGCTCCTCCTCGGCTTCCTGAGCCTCTCCATGCAACCCGTCCTCCTCGCCATGGTGCAGGACCGCTGTCCCGAGAGCCGGGGGGCCGCGAACGGCGTCTACCTGGCCATGTCCTTCGCGGGGCAGGCGGGGGCGATCCTCCTCGCGGGCTGGCTGGGCGATCTCCTGGGTCTCACCCCGGCCATGGCCCTCTGCGCGGCGGCCGCGCTCGCCTGCGCTCCCTTCCTGTTCCTTCTCGGGGGCGCCCGCCCGCGCCCGGCCGAAAACCGGGCGCCCTGACGGGCAAAGCGGGCTAGAATCCGGGGCCGCGCCCGGGCGAAGGGGCGCGGCCGTCCACCACCGGAACTCCACAGGGAGGAAGCACCCATGAGCAACTCCATCCCCTCCGTCCCCGTCCCCCGGAACGAGCCGGTCCGCGCCTACGGGCCGGGTTCCCCGGAGAAGGCCTCCCTCAAGCGGAGACTCGACCGGATGGCATCCGAGGAGATCGAGATTCCCCTCGTCATCGGGGGAAAGGAGGTCCGCACCGGGAACCTCGCGGAGTGCGTGATGCCGCACGATCACGGTCACGTGCTGGCCCGGGTGCACCAGGCCGGGCCGGAGGAGGTGGAGGCGGCGGTGGCCGCGGCCCGCGAGGCGTGGCGGGAGTGGTCGGAGACCCCCTGGGAAGCCCGCGCCTCCGTGTTCCTGAAGGCGGCGGACCTCCTGGCCGGCCCCTGGCGGGACACCCTGAACGCGGCCACCATGCTGAACCAGAGCAAGACGGTGTTCCAGGCCGAGATCGACGCCGCCTGCGAGCTGATCGACTTCTGGCGGTTCAATCCCTACTACATGGCGCGGATCTACGCCGAGCAGCCCGACTCCGCGCCCGGATGCTGGAACCGCGTGGAGATGCGCCCCCTGGAGGGCTTCGTCTTCGCGGTCACCCCCTTCAACTTCACCTCCATCGCGGGGAACCTCCCCACCTCCCCGGCTTTGATGGGGAACGTCTGCCTGTGGAAACCGGCCTCCTCGGCCGTCCTGAACGCCCACTACCTGATGAAGCTCCTCGAGGCCGCCGGACTCCCGCCGGGGGTGATCAACCTGCTGCCGGGCCGCGGGGGCCGGGTGGGCGATCCCGTCCTGGACCGGCCCGAGCTCGCGGGGATCCACTTCACGGGCTCCACCGCCGTCTTCCAGGCTATGTGGCGGAAGGTGGGGGAGAACATCGCGAGGTACCGCGGTTACCCGCGGATCGTGGGGGAGACGGGGGGGAAGGACTTCATCTTCGCCCACGCTTCCGCGGACATCCCCTCGCTGGCCGCGGCCGCGGTCCGCGGGGCCTTCGAGTACCAGGGGCAGAAGTGCTCCGCGGCGTCGCGGATGTTCGTGCCGGAGTCGATCTGGCCGGAGCTCGAGGAAGCCCTCCTCGGCATGGTCTCGGAGATCCGGATGGGGGACCCCCGGGACTTCCGGAACTTCATGACCGCGGTCATCGACCGGAGCGCCTTCGACACCATCCGGGGCTACCTGGACCACGCGAAGGAGTCTCCGGACGCGGAGATCCTGGCGGGCGGAGGCGCGGACGACTCGAAGGGTTACTTCATCGAGCCCACGGTCGTGCTCGCGAAGAGCCCGGAGCTCAAGCTCATGAAGGAGGAGATCTTCGGCCCCGTCCTCACCGTCTTCGTCTACCCCGACGCGAAGCTCGACGAGACGCTCGAGATCTGCGACACGGGCTCCCCCTATGCCCTCACGGGAGCGGTCTTCGCCACGGACCGGGGGGCGATCGAGAAGATCGCCGCCTCCCTCCGGCACGCCGCGGGCAACTTCTACATCAACGACAAGCCCACGGGAGCCGTGGTGGGCCAGCAGCCCTTCGGCGGCAGCCGGGCCTCGGGGACGAACGACAAGGCGGGGTCGATGCTGAACCTCCTCCGCTGGGTGAGCCAGCGCACGATCAAGGAGACCTTCGTTCCCCCCGCCCACTTCTCCTACCCCTTCATGGCGGAGGAGTAGGCGGGCGCCGCCCGGGTTGTCCGCGGGCCTCGATTGCGGTAACGTCCCGGCGTGGACACCGACCTGGCCGAGCTGCACCGCGACGTTGTCTTCGGGCGCGCCGGCGGGAAGATCCTCTGGCAGCCGCGGATCCTCTGCTGGTACGAGGACCGGCGGTTTCGCGGGGAGGAGCTCCCGGAGCCCTACGCGGGGATGGACCTCTACGAGATCTACCGCTCCCTCCGCTGCTCGGCCCGGCTCTACGACGAGTACAACTCCTGCTTCCGCCGGGTCGAGCACCCCGCCGTCCGCATCGAGACGCGCGCCCTCTCGGAGACGGACACGGAGACGCGCATCCGCACCCCCGCCGGCGACCAGACCGCGGTGCACCGCCGGACCTCGACCAGCTCCCACCCCATCACCCTGAAGTGGGAGGTGGAGAGCATGGCCGAGCTACACGTGGCGACCTGGAGGGAGGAGAACACGGACTGGGAGTGGGACCGGGACCGCTTCGACGCCTGGCGGGCGAAGGTGGGCGACCTCGGGGCCCCCACCATGTACATGCCCCGCATGAACGTCCAGTCGCTCTACGTCGAGAAGATGGGCGTGGAGAGCGCGGTGTTCGCCCTCTACGAGCATCCCGCGGAGGTGGCCGCCTACTTCCGGGCCCTCGACGAGAGCCACGACCGCCTGATCGACGTGATCAACGCCTCGCCGGTGGACATCGTGAACTTCGGGGAGAACGTCCATGCCGGGACCCTCTCCCCCGACCTGTTCCTCCGCTACCACCTCCCCGCCTGCCGGAGGCGGGCGGACCGGCTCCACGCGGCGGGGAAGTTCGTCTCGTCCCACTGGGACGGCGACGTGAAGCCTCTCCTCCCCTATGCGGGGGAGACGGGGCTCGACGGGATCGAAGCGATCACCCCGAAGCCGCAGGGGGACGTCACCCTGGAGGAGGTGAGGGAAGCCCTCGGCGACGGGATGTTCCTCCTCGACGGGATCCCCGCCGTCTACTTCGACGACACCTACCCCGTGGAGACCCTGGCCGCCTGCGCGGAGCGGGTCATCGAGCTGTTCGCCCCCAGGCTCGTCCTCGGCATCTCCGATGAGATCTCCTCCACGGGGGACCTCGAGCGGGTCCGGGTGGTGGGGGAGATCGTGGACCGGTACAACGCGGGCGTCGAGGCCGGGCCGTGACGCGGGAGATCCTGGTCGAGCTGGCGGACGCCGTGGCGGGCGGGAAGGCGGAGAGGGATTCTCCCTATCCTCCCGAGCGCCGGGGGGAGGACGGGGCGGCCGAGATCTGCCTCGCGGCCCTCGCCGCCGGCGTCTCCCCGGAGGATGTGCTCCGGCGCGGACTGGTGGCGGGAATGCAGAGGGTGGGGGAGCGGTTCGCCCGGGGGGAGGCCTTCATCCCCGAGGTGCTCCTCGCCGCGAAGGCCATGCGGGCGGCGCTGGCGCACCTGGAGCCGCGCCTCGCGAAAGAGGAGGCCGGGCGCCGCGGGACGGTGGTCCTGGGCACGGTGGCCGGCGACATCCACGACCTCGGCAAGAACCTGGTGGGCATGGTGCTCCAGGGTGCCGGCTGGCGCGTGGTGGACCTGGGGGTGGACGTTTCCGCGGACCGGTTCGCGCAGGCGGTCCGGGCCGAGCACCCCCGGGTGGTGGGGCTGAGCGCTCTCCTCACCACCACCATGGCCCACCTCGGACCCACCGTGGAACGGCTTCGCCGGGAGGCGCCCGGCCTTCCCGTCTACGTGGGGGGAGCCCCCGTCACCCCGGAGTTCGCGGAGAGGATCGGCGCCGCCGGCACCTTTCCCGACGCCTTCGCCTTCGCCCGGCACCTGGGAGAAGCGGGATGACCGTGGAGTTCTCCCTCGAGGCGGACGGGCTCCCCCTCTCCGCGGAGGAGGTCTTCCGCGCCTGGCACTGCCCGCCGGACGGGGGGAACGCCTTCGTGGAGGCGGTGGTGGAGAGGACGCTCGAGGCGGCGCGCCCCCGCATGGCGGTCCGCGCCGGCTACCGGCGTCTCGACGCCCGGGAGATCGATCTCGAGACGGGCCCCGTCATCGGGAGCCAGCTCGAGGGGGCCTCGTCCCTCGTGGTGTTCCTGGTCACCCTGGGGCCGGGGTACGACGAGTGGGTGCGGTCCTCCTTCCGGAGGGATCCCCTGGTGGGCTGCGCCGCGGACACCATCGGGTCGCTCGCGGTGGAGGAGGCGGCGGAGATCCTCGAGGGGCGGGTGGACGCCGAGCTCCTCGGGGAGGGGCTTGGGGCCACCCGCCGCCTGAGCCCGGGCTACTGCGGCTGGGACGTGGCCGGGCAGGCCGCGCTCTTCGCCGCGCTGCCGGAGGGGTTCCTGGGGGTCCGCCTCTCCCCGTCCTTCATGATGGTCCCCCTCAAGTCCGTGAGCGGGGTGATCGGGGCCGGGCGCCGCGTCGCGAAGCGGCCCTACCCCTGCGCGACCTGCGGGATCGAGAGCTGTTCGAGGAGGAGACGCGGTGCCTGACCTGCGGCGGAGGCTCGAGACGGGAGGTCCCCTGGTCGCGGACGGCGCCCTGGGCACGGTCCTGGCGGGCCGCGGGCACGAGGGGCCTCCGGAGGCCGTGAACCTCCGCGAACCGGAGGTCCTCGAGGAGATCGCCCGGGCCTACCGGGAGGCGGGGGCGGAGATCCTGCAGACGAACACGTTCGGCGGGTCCCCGATCCGCCTGGCCGCGGCCGGGCTCGAGGGGAAGGTCCGGGAGGTGAACCTGGCGGCCGCAAAGGCCGCGCTCCGGGCCGCGGGGGACCGGGCGTTCGTCACCGGCTCCGTGGGCCCCTGCGGGCGGTACCTCGAACCCTACGGGGACCTCCCGCCCGGGGAGCTCATGGAGAGCGTGCGCGCCCAGGTCGAGGTGCTGGCGGAGGCGGGGGTCCACGCGGTGAGCGTGGAGACCATGATGGACGTCACGGAGGCGGTCCTCGCCGTCCGCGCGGCGCGGGAGGCGGCGCCGGACCGGGTGGTGATGGCCACGATCACGGTGACGCCCACCTCCGCCGGTCTCCGGACCCCCTTCGGCCACGGGATCGCGGAGGCCGCGGAGCGCCTGGCCCGGGCGGGCGCGGACGTGGTGGGCGCGAACTGTGGCGTAGGGGTGGACGCCATGCTGTCCGCCGCCGGGGAGTTCCTCGCCGCCACCTCCCTCCCCGTGCTCCTCCGCCCCAACGCGGGGCTGCCGGAGCTCCGGGACGGGGAGCCGGTGTGGCCGGAAGGGCCGGAGACCTTCGGAGCCAAGGCGGCCCGCCTCTTCGACCTGGGGGTGACCGTGGTGGGAGGCTGCTGCGGCACCACCCCCGGCCACATCCGGGCGCTCCGGCGCGCGGCGGAGGGCCGCGCCCCCGGTCCCCTCCCCGCGGCGGGAGGTGACGAGCCGTGACGCCGCGCCGGGTCTTTCTCGTCTCGCACACCCACTGGGACCGGGAGTGGTACCTGCCGTTCCACCGCTTCCGGGTCCTGCTCGTGGACGTGGTCCGGCAGGTGCTGGATCGGCTGGAGCAGGATCCCGCCTTCGAGCACTTCCTGCTCGACGGCCAGGCGGTCCTCCTCGAGGACTACCTGGAGATCCGCCCCGAGGACGCCGGCCGGGTGGAGGCTCTCGTGCGGTCGGGCGCCCTCTCCATCGGTCCCTGGTACGTCCTCCCCGACGAGTTCCTGGTGAGCGGCGAGGCGCTCGTGCGGAACCTCCTCGCGGGCCGGCGGGTCTGCGCCCGGCTCGGAGGGGCGCAGGAGGTGGGCTACCTCCCCGACTCGTTCGGGCACGCGGCCCAGTTGCCGCAGATCCTCCGGCGGGCGGGGATCGACTCCTTCGTCTTCACCCGGGGCCGCGGGGACGAGGCGGACGACCTCGACCACGAGTTCTTCTGGCGGGCCCCGGACGGGAGCGAGGTCCTGGCGATCCACCAGGTGGGCGGCTACTGCGGCGGCGGCGCCCTCGGCCACGAGAGGTACGAGGACGCCCGCACGAGCCGGGAGGTGGATCCGGCCCGCGCCGTGGAGCAGGTGCGGGCCCTCCTCGAGGAGCACGCCCGGGGCTCCCCCGGGGACGTGGTGCTCGTCAGCAACGGGTGCGACCACCTGCCCCCCCCGCGGGACCTCGGGCGGATCCTGGCCGCGCTCCGGGAGGCGTTCCCGGACACCGTCTTCACGCACGGGAGCCTGGCCGAGTACCTGGAGGCGGTACGGGAGGCGGGCTTCGTCACGAAGGGGTTCGAAGGGGAGATGCTCGGGGCCCGCGAGGAGCTCATCCTCTCCGGCGTCCGGTCCTCGCGCCTGCCGCTGAAGCAGGCGAA
>JAOZQC010000180.1 GCA_029932425.1 Planctomycetota bacterium
CGGCGGAGATCCGGGCGCGCCGCGGGCTGGACCTGAAGGAGCGCGAGGTCGCTCGCCTGGTCGCCGACCTCGAGGCCATGACGGTGCGGGCGCCCTGCGACGGCATCCTGGCCCACGGTCCCCGCGAGGGGTGCCTCACGCGGCGGTTCCGGCCCGGCGTCCAGGTGAACCCGCGCGAGCCCGTGGTCACCATCCTCGATCCCGCCCGGCCGGTGATCGAGGCCACCGCGCCGGCCCGCCTCGCTCTCCGCCTGGCCCCCGGACGCACGATCCGCTTCACGCCCGACGCGGACGGCGCGGAGCCCGGCACGGCGGAGATCGCCGGGATCTCGCGTCTCCCGGGTGACGGAGGGTTCCGCCTCCGCTGCCGCCCGGAGAAGCCCCTGCCCCCGGCCCTGCTCGGCGTCCGGGTGACGGCGACCTTCTCGGCGAAGCGCACGCGGAACGCCCTCCTCTTGCCTGCGGCCGCCGTGCGGCGGGAAGGGGAACGGACCTACTGCCGCGTCCTCCCGGCTCCGGACGCCCCGCCCGTGGACCTGGACGTGGTGACCGGACTCTCGGACGGCAAGCGGATCGTGATCCGGGCGGGGCTCAAGGAGGGGGACGTGGTCCTGCTCCCCGCCGGGAAGGAGTGATGCGGAGGCTCATCCTCGCGTGCGTGCTCGCCCCGGGCCTCTGCCTCGGGGCCGGGGCGGACCCCCCGCGGAACAAGGGGCTCCCCGCCGGGGCCTCCCCGGTGGCCCGCGCCCGCCTCGCCATCCAAGACGGCGTTTCCTTCCTGGTCCGGACCCAGAACCCCGACGGCTCCTTCGGATACCACGCCCAGAAGCGCTCCTACCGGATCTTCGCCCCCGTGCCCGGGGCCCACCGGGCCTTTCGCTACGCCGTCACCGCCCTGGCCGCCCTGGCGTTGGGCCGGGCGCCGGACCCCGGCCCGGCCGCCCGCCGCGCCCGGTCCCGCGCGCTGCGCTTCCTCCTCGAGAGCAAGGTGCCCCGGCGCAGCCAGGGGAACGAGCTCTACTGCGTGTGGGGCCTGGCCTACGGCCTCCAGGCGCTGGCCCTCGCCCTCGGGGAGGCGCCGCCTCCCGGGGGCGCGGGCGCCCTCCGGGCCCGCGCCGCGGTGCTGGTGGACCTCCTCCGGCGCTACCAGACCCTCGACGGGGGCTGGACCTACCTCGAGTTCCGCGCGAAGACCGCGCGGCCCTCCGCCCGGTCCGCCTCCTTCGTCACGGGAACGGTGCTCCAGGCGCTCCACGCGGCTCGCAGGGCCGGCCTCGAGGTCCCGGAGATCATGGTCCGGAGGGCGATCCGCTCGCTCCGCCGCTGCCGCACGAAGGAGGGCACCTACCTCTACAGCCTGGGATGGCGCTACCATCCCCAGGGGCTCATCAACCGCCCGGGGGGATCCCTCTCCCGGACTCCCGGGAACGACCTCGCCCTCCACCTCTTCGGCGCGGGGATCGATCGCGAGGACCTGGCCCGGGCCGTGGAGACCCTCGTCCGGGAGCGCCGCTTCGCCCGGGCGGCGCTCCACCGCCCGGTGCCCCACGAGAGCTGGTTCTCCGTCTCGGGCTACTTCCACCTCTTCGGCTACTACAACGCCGCCGAGTGCTGCCGGAGGCTCCCCCCGGCCCGCGTGCGCGAGCTCCGGGATCCGCTCATCGAGGAGATCCTGTACACCCGGGCCCCGGACGGGTCGTTCTGGGACTACCCCCTCTACGGCTACCACAAGCCGTACGGCACCTCCTTCGCGGTCCTGGCCCTCGCCGTCCTCGCCGCCCCGGAGCAGCGGTGACGGCGGAGCCTCCGGCCCCAGGATTGAGCCCGTCTTTACCTTCTCTTGATCTCCCTCCGCTATACGTAACCGAATCATGGTGAAGAGACCGGCATCGAAGAAGCGCAGGACCATCCTGGTGGTGGAGGACGAGGAGGACATCCTCGAGATCATCCACTACAACCTCTCCCGCGAGGGCTTCCGGGTGGAGGGCTCCCGGGACGGTGAGGAAGGGCTCGCCAAGGCCCGCCGCCTGAACCCCGACCTCCTGCTGCTGGACCTCATGCTTCCCGGCCTGGACGGCCTGGAGGTGTGCCGCCGGCTGAAGGCCGACGACCTCACGCGCCGGATCCCGGTGGTGATGGTCACCGCCAAGGGCGAGGAGAGCGACGTGGTGCTCGGGCTGGGGATGGGAGCCGACGACTACGTGGTGAAGCCCTTCAGCCCCCGGGAGCTGGTGGCCCGGGTCAAGGCCGTCCTCCGGCGCGGCCCCCTCCGGGAGGACGGTGGGGCGGGCGAGCGGATCGTCCGGGACGGCCTCGTGGTGGACATCGCCCGCCACGAGGTGAAGGTGGACGGGCGGCCGGTGAGCTTCACCGCCACCGAGATGCGGCTCCTCCACTTCCTGGCCGCCCACCCGGGCCGGGTCTTCACCCGGGACCAGCTCCTCTCGCGGGTGATCGGAGAACATGCGATCGTCGTGGACCGCAACATCGACGTGCACGTGGGGGCCGTCCGGCGCAAGATCGGCCCCTATCGCGTGCTTCTGGAGACCGTGCGCGGAGTGGGCTACCGCTTTCGGGAGGTGGAAGGCTGATGCCCCGATCCCCTCTCTTCTGGAAGGTCTATTCCTGGATCGCGGCCGTGGCGGTCATCAGCGCGGCTACCGTCTACGGGGTGGCCGCGCCCCGGCTTCGCCGCAGTGCCCTCGACGACATCCGGCGGGAGCTCACCGCCCGGGCCGTGCTCCTGGACGTGCCCGCCCGCGTCTTCCGCACGCCCCCCTCGCCCGAACTCCAGGAGAGGGTCCGGCGCCTGGGGGCCCGGACGGGAACCCGCTTCACCGTGATCCGCGGGGACGGCCTGGTGTACGCGGACTCCCGCGAGGACCCGGCCCGCATGGAGAACCACCGGGAGCGCCCGGAAGTCCGGTCCGCCCGCCGCACCCGCCGGCCGGGCACCTCCACCCGCCTGAGCCGCACGGTGGGCGAGCGCATGAGTTACCTGGCACTTCCCATCCTGGAGGGGAAGGGGATCGCAGGGTACGTGCGGACGGCGCTTCCCTACGAGCGAGTCACCGAGCGGCTTTCTTCCCTCGCCCTCCACCTGGGCCTCGGGGCTGCGGTGGCCGTCCTGCTGGGGTTCGGGGTGGGCCTCTTCCTGGCGCGGCACTTCACCGGTCCCCTCCGCCGCATGACTCGGGTGGCGGCGGCCATCGCGGAGGGCGACTACGACCACCGCCTCCACTTCCGCAGGAAGGACGAGGTGGGGCAGCTCGCGGTCGCGATCCAGCACATGTCCGACCAGCTCCGGGAGCGCATGGCCGCACTCACCCGGGAGCGCAACAATCTCCAGGCCATCCTGGGGAGCATGCTGGAAGGCGTGATCGCGGTGGACGCTGCGGAGCGGATCGTGCACATCAACGCGGTGGCCGCGCGTCTCCTCGACACCACCGTCTCCGAGGGCCTGGGACGGCGCGCCTGGGAAGTGGCCCGCATCGAGGCGATCGGCGAGACCATCCGGCGGATCCTGGAGGAGCCGGGAGAGTACGCGCGGGAGCTCACGCTGCCCCGGTCGCGCGGGGAGCGCGTCCTCACACTTCACGCTTCACCTCTCCGGGGCGAGGCGGGGGCGCCCTCGGGGGCGGTGGTGGTGATGTACGACGTCACGGACCTCCGGCGGCTGGAAGCGGTGCGCCGGGACTTCGTGGCCAACGTCTCGCACGAGATCAAGACTCCGCTCACGGCGATCCGCGGCTTCGTGGAGACGCTCCTCGATCACGAGGAGGCGGACACCGGGACCCGGACGCGGTTCCTCGAGAGGATCCGGGACCAGGCCCTGCGGCTCTCCTCCCTGGTCAGCGATCTCCTGGCCCTCTCACGCGTGGAGACCGAGGACGCGGAACTCGAACATGTCCGGTTCGATCTCGCCCCCCTGCTCCGGGAGGTCGCGGGTGGGTTCGAGCCGGAGGTGCTGGGCCGCTCTCTCGCCTTCCGCGTCGAGATCCCCGAAACCCCCTACCCCGTCGTGGGGGACCGGGAAGCGCTGCGGCAGGCGGTGGGAAATCTGCTCGACAACGCCTTCAAGTACACTCCGGACGAGGGGACCGTCACCCTGCGCCTCCGCCGGGCCGGGGACGCGGCCGTCCTCGAGGTGGAGGACACGGGGATCGGCATCGGCCCCGAGCATCTCGATCGCATCTTCGAGCGCTTCTACCGCGTGGACAAGGCCCGCTCGAGGGCCCTGGGGGGCACGGGTCTCGGCCTCTCCATCGTGAAGCACATCGTCAAGGCGCACGCGGGGAAGGTCTCCGTGACGAGCACCCCCGGAGAGGGCTCCACCTTCACGGTGACGCTGCCGCTGCTCCCTGACGATTCATCCACCCTTTAACTCCACTTCACGCCGGCGGACTAGCCTCCCCCCATCGTCGATCGGAAAGGTGTTTTCCTTCCTTCCCGGACATCGGCCACCAGGAGGCTTCGGATGAGAATACCACTTGCGAACATCGTGCCCGCGGTGACGGCCTGGCTGATGATCGCGGGCTTCGCGGCGATCGCCCGCGCCGGGGATGACACGGAGACCCGCCTGCAGCGGTTGGAAAGGCGGATCGAGGCCCAGCAGGAAGAGATCCGCCGGCTCGAAAAGGAGCTGGGGGCCCGGAGGACCTCGGAAGACTCCCTGAAAGAAGAGATGGACCTCCTGCTCGGCAAGATCGGGGGGGAGGAGGATCCCCGCGCCATGCACATGAGATGGGACAACGGGATCCGCTTCGCCACCTCCGACAGGGAGTTCGCCTTCAAGCTCGGGGGACGGTTCATGGACGACGGGTCCTGGTTCTCCGCCGGCCGCGGGGTGGATGAGGAGATCGGGGGCTTTCCCAACGCGACCGAGGTCCGCCGGGCCCGCCTCTACCTCTCGGGGACCATCTACGGGTCCGTGATGTTCAAGGGGCAGTACGACTTCGCAGGCGGGGACGCCGACCTGAAGGACGCCTACCTCGGTCTGAAGCACCTCCCCATCGTCGGCAACGTGAAGGTGGGGCACTTCAAGGAGTTCTGGAGCCTGGAGGAGCAGACGAGCTCCAAGTACCTCACCTTCATGGAACGGTCGCTGGTGAACGAGGCCCTTTCCCCCGGCCGGAGCATCGGCATCGGCGTCTACGACCACGAGCTCGACGACACCGTCACCTGGGGCATCGGCTTCTTCAACGAGACCGACGGCTACGGCCATGGGCTCATCGGCAAGCAGATCTCGGGCCGGGTGACCTTGACGCCCTACCGGGAAGGCAAGGACCTCGTGCACGTGGGAGTGGCGTACAACCGCCTCGATCCCCCCCGTGGGGAGGCCCGCTTCCGCGCCCGGCCCGAGGATCACCAGGCCGAGCACCCGGTCATCGACACCGGCCGCTTCGACCTCGACGACGCCGACATGCTGGGCCTCGAGGGGGCGGCGGTCTTCGGCCCCTTCTCGGCCCAGGCGGAGTACGTGTCGTTCTCCGGGAACTCCGTGAGCGCCGGCGATCCGCGGGTGTCGGGTTTCTACGTCCAGGGGAGCTGGTTCCTCACGGGAGAGAGTCGCCCCTACGGGCACGGCGCCTTCGGCCGCGTGAAGCCGAACGCGAACTTCATGAACGGCGAGGGTGGTCCCGGGGCCTGGCAGGTGGCGGTGCGCTACTCCCACCTCGATCTCGACGGCGGGGATCTCTTCAGGGTCCGCGACGCGACCGGGAGCCGCTCGGCGCCCCGCGACGGGGGGCGCGTCGACGACGTCACCTTCGGGCTCAACTGGTACCTGAACCCGAACACACGGGTCAGGCTGAACGACCTCCTGAGCGACATCGGCGGCATCGGCGACCTCCGGGTCTTCGCCGTCCGCTTCATGGTGGACTTCTGATCCCCGGACCGGGCGCCGCAGCGCCCGGTCCGTGCCTTCGCGGGATCTTGCTTCTCTCTTTACGCGAACTTTTACGGCTTCTGGTACACGGTCGAGCCGGGTACCGAACCCAACGACAAAGGAGACGAGACACATGAGACGAATCGTATCGCGACCGCTGGTGATCCTCGCCGCCCTCCTCCTTCTCGCTGTCCTCCTTGCAGGTCCGGGCGCCTACGGGCAGGCGGTGAGACTCGACCCGGACCTCCCCGACTACACGAAGGTCGAGGGCGTCTCCGGCACCCTGAAGAGTGTCGGCTCCGACACCATGAACAACCTGATGACGCTCTGGTCCGAGGGTTTCATGGATTTCTACCCCAATGTCCGGGTGGAGATCGAGGGCAAGGGCTCCTCTACGGCCCCTCCCGCCCTCATCCAGGGCCAGGCCCACTTCGGTCCCATGAGCCGGAAGATGAAGGCGAGGGAGCAGGACGCGTTCGAGGCGGTCTACGGGTACAAGGCCACCCAGCTCCCCACCGCCATCGACATGCTGGCCGTATACGTGAACAAGGACAATCCTCTGAAGGGGCTCTCCCTCGCCCAGGCGGACGCCGTCTTCGGCAAGAACCGGAAGATGGGCTGGCCCGAGGACATCACCCGCTGGGGCCAGCTCGGCCTGACCGGGGAGTGGGCGGACAAGCCCATCAGCCTCTACGGCCGTAACTCCGCCTCCGGGACCTATGCCTTTTTCAAGGAGCACGTGCTGGGGAAGGGGGACTACAAGGACTCCGTCAAGGAGCAGCCGGGCAGCTCCTCCGTGGTCCAGGGGGTGGCCCGCGACCGTTACGCGATCGGCTACAGCGGGATCGGTTACAGGACCGCCGACGTGCGGGCCGTCCCGCTGGCGGAGGGAAAGTCGAGCG
>JAOZQC010000181.1 GCA_029932425.1 Planctomycetota bacterium
CGCGGCGAGGGGACGAGCGTGCGCGCGGGGGGGGACCGTTCGGGTTACGGAAAGCTCGGGCTCCACGATCCCCTGTTCTCGATTTCGTTCCGGAACGGGAAGATCCTCTTCGAGGACCTGGTGGCGAGGCGGGAGTTCGAGGTCACCCCGAAATGGAAGCCCCAGCGCCGGGGCCTGAACGGCTGCGTGGTGCGCTTCTTCGGAGGCTGGTTCACGGTGGAGAACCTCTCCTACGGCGGCGTCTCGATCTCCTCGGGCCTCCCGGGCACCACCACCCTCGACGAGATGCAGAACTACCGCCCCATCCCCGCGAAGGGCCGGGCCCTGATCCTGAAGAACGGCGCCGTCCGGTACGAGTAGGCCCCGCAAGATTCCTCCGCACGGCCGCGAATTTGAAGGGGAAGCTCCGCTGGTCTCCCTTCTGGGCGCAGACGGGAATGGGCGGATCCGCAGGGAGGTGAGAACCCGCACGCTCGTGTACAATACCATGGTGAATGGATGCTCCGAGCCTGCGGCCGGAGTCATCGGGGAGATGCCATGGTGCCAAGGGAGCGCCCGGGCGCAAGGGGCAAGAAACGCGGGAGAACGTGCGGCGGTGTATCTCCTGCACGGGGAGGCGCAATCCCGGAGGTTGACGGTGAGCATTCGGTATCGCGCCCGGCAGGCAGCTTGTACGACAATCCCGACTGTTGGCCGCGAATCGCTTCCGCGGTGCACAGGGCGGCAGCCTCCTGGGTCTACGACAGCGGACTTCACGCGGATGTGATCGATGACATCACCCGGGAGACTCTTCTTCGCCTGTACCGGTGTGTTGCGGGCGGACACAAGGTGGAGCACGTTCGAGCATGGGCATACAAGGTCTTCTCGAGCATGGCGAGGGAGGCAAGCCGGGGAAGGGCCAATGGTCCCCTCCCCTCTCGAGTAGAGCGCACGGGAGTGATCGATGGTGAGACGTGCCTGCAGGCGCGCGAGCCCAACCCCCTGGACTGGGCATCCCGAAGAGAGATGGAACGATTGACGCCGCGACTCGTCGCACGCCTTCCCCCCCCTTACCAACAGATCGCTCGCCTCCAATATGGACAAGGGTGCTCGCGCCGGGCCATCACCGCCTGGCTCAGGAGCTGGCGCCCCGTGGGGCAGGAAACGTGCCGGGCCTTGATCCGCCGCACATCAGCGGAGCGGAGGTGCCTCACCCGGGCCAGTGCACCTACGAGTTCTTCTCGGCTAGCGGAGCTCAAGTACAGTCGGCGGATTGGACACACAACGGCACGGTCGTCTGCGACCCGGCGATCATCGTACATTGATTCGGCGGTCTCGCGCGTCTGGAACGGAGAGGAGAGTGGCAGGGATGTCCTCTGGGAGATCGCGCATGGCGGGTTTCGCGCTGGCCCTGGCCACGGTGCTTGCTGCGATACTCATTTGGAACCGGCTCGCATCGGAAGGAGCGAAAGAGGTGCAGGCTCCTCCGCCCCCCCGGCAGCGCTGGTCGGGGGAGCCGGTCTCCGATCTCGCGGCCCGAACCCGCCCGGCCCCTGCGGAAGGGGCGGAACGTTCGCCCACAGGACGGACCGCGTCTCTCCTCGAGGGATACCTCCGGGTTTGCGGTACGGTGCGGGACGGGGAGGGGAACCCGATCCCGGGCGCCCTGGTCTACCTCCTGCCGAAGGGGTTCCGGGGCGCCCACGGCTCGACCGACGTCCCCACCGCCGGCACGGGGAAGGACGGACGGTACCGGCTCCTCACCAAGCGTCTCCGGGGTTGCTGGCTGGGCGCGATCGCGGACGGCTACTTTCCCGCCTTCGTGGACTCCGACGACGTCCGGCCGGAGCTGCCCGCCGATTTCACCCTCCGGGAAGGCTCATCCATCCTCGTGCGGGTTCGCGGCGGCGAGACCTCGGGGGTCGCGACGCGGGCGGAGATCCTCTCCTCTCCGGAGAAGCACGGCCTGTGGACCTTGCCGGGCCCCGGCTACCGGCGTTCCGTGTGCATCTTCCGCCCCGTCCCCGATGACGGGCGCCTGGTGATCCGCGTGGGATCCACGGATCCTGTGGAGGTCCGGGTCTACCGGAACGGCTGGTTCTGCGTTCCCCCGGTGGTGAAGCTGAGCTGTCCGGAGGGGAAGGTCGAGTTCACCCTGTACCGGTCCTGCGGAATCCGCGTGCGGGTGACGGATGCCGTCACCGGGGATCCCATCGACGGCTGGGTGCGCATGGACGTCCTCGACCCCCGGAGCGGAAAGGAGATCAACGGAATCCTGTTCCGGAACTCCTTCGGGGAAGGCGAGCTCGCCGACCGGCTCCCCCCGGGTTCCTACGAGATCCGGGTTTCCAGCCGCGGTTACCGCACGTGGATCGAGCGGGGCTTCGAGCTGGTGGACCCCGGGAAGCGCCACGACCTCGCCGTGGCCCTCCGGCCCGACGACCGGCTGGTGCGCCTCCGGCTCCACGCCACGGTGGAGGGCCGGCCGGCCCGGGGCGTGCGGTCGATCCTGAGATGGTCCCGGCGAACGGGCGGGAACCCCCCGGCCGGGGAAACGGCGGCGGTCTCCGACTACTCCTGGGACGGGGACGCCGCCGTCCTGGAACTCCTGGTGGATCCCTCGCGCAGAGCTTCCTTCATGGTCTGGGATTCGGGCGGGCGCACGGCCCTCGTGGCTGCCGGTTCCGCGACACCCGGCGCCGTGGTGAGCCGGGAGGTTTCCCTCGAAGAAGGGCTCGTCATCCCCGTACCCCGCCTGAAGAACGGAACCGGCGGCACGCTCGTCAGCCTCGTTCTCCGGACGGACGGGGGGGAGCGTGTTCCCCTGGTACGCAAGCACGGGGGCAGCCTCGAGATCTATCGGAACGCCGCGGATCTCCCCGGCGAGGTCCTCCTCGGACCCTATCCCCTGGACCACTTGGTCTCGGAAGCCCTCTACGAGGACGGTTCCCTGGTCCGCGAAGCTCACGTCCGTCCCGGCTCGAAGTGAGGGGCCCCGCCGGCCGCGCGAGGATCCGGAAGGACGAGTCCAAAGGGCCCGGACCGTGGGTTCCAGGCCGCCCGTGTCCTTTCCGGCTCCTCTCGGTTTCCCCGACGGGAGTGAGGAAGGGCCGGGCCCGTGTTCACTCCGGGTCCACGTGCAGGCCGTCGGCCAGGCGGACCGCGCCGGAGAAGAAGGCGATGACGTGGACCAGCACGAGGAGGTCCTCGTCGGTGAGGCCCGCCGCCCGGAGCGGGGCCAGGTCCTCCTCCGTCATGGCGGAGGGGGTCCGCACCGACTTCACCGCGTGGCGGCAGAGGGCGCGGCGGCGCGGGGAGAGCCCGGCCGCCTCGGCGCCCTTCTCCATCACCTCGCGAGCAAGGGAAGGGTCCTCCCCCGCCTCCTCCAGGGCCGCACGGAGATCCTCCCCGTGAGCCCGCGTTCAGTAGCGGCACCCGTTGGCGTGGGAGACCACCGTCGCCACCAGCTCCCTCTCCGCCCTCGTGAGACCCGAGGGGCCGAACATCACCGCCCGGTAGTACCCGATCCACGCGCGCAGGATGTCCGGGCGGAGGGACTGCAGCTTCACGATCTCGTAGACCTTCCCCGCCCGCCGCACCGCCTCTTCGTAAAGGCGGGCCAGGGGGCCCTCCGCTTCCTCCGGCTCGATCCTCCGGATCCACGCCATTCCGCGCCTCCCGTGACGCCGCGAGGCCTCACTTCTTCTTCCGGCCGGCCTTCGGTTCCCGGGGGAGGTCGAGGGAGGTGGACGCGTGGCCGAAGTTCTGCGTCCAGAAGTCCCCGTCCCGGCCCACGCCGATCTCGGTGTGGCCCCGGCCGAGCATGTTCCGGTGGTGGCCCGAGCTGCCGTACCACTGGAGGAACGCCTCCCGGCCCGTCCGCGCCCCCCGGGCGATGTTCTCCGAGACGCCTCCCCCGTAGCCCGCTTTCCGGGCCCTCTTGCTCGGGGTGCGGATGTCGTCGTACTTCGAATCCGGGAACGGCACGTTGTGGGCGAAGTAGTTCAGCTCCCGCATGTGCCGGCTGTGCCCCCGGGCGCAGGCCAGGAGCTTCGCGTTCCACTTCACGGCCCGCAGGCCCATCATCATGCGGTACTCGTTCACCGCGTCCACGCAGGCGCGCTCCTCGGGGTCGGCGTCGATGGGAACCTTCCGGTTGTACTCCAGGCACTTCCGGTTCCACTCGATGTCGCTCTTCCCCACCCCGCCCCCGGGGAACCCGCGGAGGGAGAGCGCCCGGTTCACCTTCGCGACGAGATCGTCGAAGGAGACCTTCGGGGGATGCCCCAGGGAGGCCAGCTCGAAGGAGTAGTCCTGGGCGCGGGAGTAGAGGTCGTAGGCCCGGGGATCCTTCTCGAGAAGGAGGGCGATGGGCTTCTCCCACACCACCCGCACGGCCTCCACGAGCCTGTCCACCTCCGCCTGGACGGCGGCGTACTCCGCGCCCGGAGGATGGGGGTAGGGGTACTTCTTCGTGTCGAAGATGAGGGCGAGGGCCGCCTTCCGCCGCTTCCCGATCTCGTCCGCCAGGTACCTCCTCGCGGCCGGATCCCGGACGAAGGGCAGGGCCAGGAGCTGGTCGACGGCCGCCTGTCGCTGGGCCTCGAGGGCGCGCACGTACGCCGCACGGGCCGGTTCGCCCAGCTCCTTCAGGGCCGCGAACCCCTTCTCCCGCCGGGAGGGGTCCTTCGCCTTCGCGTCCCGCTCCGCGTCCGCGATCCGCTCCGCCAGGATCGCCTCGTCCCGCTCGAGGGGCGTCATCCAGCGTCCCCGGTGAAGAACGAAGCCCTCCTCGGGCACGGGGATCTTCCGGGCGCGGGCGATGACCGCGAAGGCCCGGGGGGCGAGCTTCTCGTCCGCCTTCAGGGCGGAGGTGATGGCCGCCTGGGCCGCCTTGTCGTTCCCGGCCTCGAAGGCGAACCGGGCCAGGCGGATCCGGTCCGCGGGCGAGAGCCTGAGCCTCTCGAGCAGGACGAGGATCCGGTCCGGGCCCAGGCGGGCCCACGGTAACTCGGAGCGCGCCCCCCGGATCTCCACCGTGAGGTGGTCGGGATCCGCGGCCACCGCGTCGGCCCGGAAACCGTGCCCGAGGTCGATGCCCCGGAAGCGACCCGGGCTCTCCCGGATCTGCCGGTAGAGGAGGTCGAAGAGGACCGCGTAGTCCTCGAGGTCCTTCGCCCGCGCCCGGAACCGGGCCGCGAGATCCTCGTGGGGACAGCCGGAGGCCGCCTTCTCGAAGGCCTCCATGGCTTCCCGGTAGCGGCGGCGCGCGGCCAGGGACTCCGCGTTCTCCGCGGCCCGCAGGAACTCCTCCCGCCGGGCCACCCTGGCCACCGCCTCCTCCGGCCGCTTCTCCTCCCCCTTCTCGAGAATGGCCACCAGGTCGAGCTTCTGCCGGAGCCGGAAGGCGTAGCGGGTCCCCCGGAACTCCGGGAGCTTCTTCTCGAGCAGGGCGGCGGCCTCCCCGTACTTCTTCTCCGCGATGAGGCCGTCCGCCTCCCGGCCGAGCGCCTCCCACGCCTCCCGGGCGCGGGCGTGGATCCGGCGGAACTCCTCGGTGGCGGCGGGGATGTCCGGGGGGACGTTCCCGGGCACGGTGAGGTACTCGTGCCAGGCCTGGACGGCGTCGAAGTACCGCCCCTCGGCCACCAGGCGCGCGGCCCGGGCCTTCACCTCCGCGAACCTCCGCTCCCCCTCCTCCCGGTACCTCTTCCGGACCCTCTCGAGGGCGGCCTCGTCCGCGAAGGCCTTCGTGCCGGAGTACTTCGAGAGGAGGGTCCGGTACTCCTTCTCGTACTCCTCCAGGGTGAGCTGGACCCAGCGGCCCTCGAGATCCTTCCTCGCCCGCCGGGCTTCCTCCTCCCGCCGCCGCGCGGCGAGGATCGACTCCACGGCGGCCCGGGCCCGCCCCGCCTGGGGCGTGTCGGGCCAGCGGGCGATGATCTCCCGGAAGGCCTTCTCCGCCTCCTCGATCCGATCCGCCCGCCAGGCCTCCTGGGCCCGGCGGAAGCTCGCCTCCGCCTCCTCCGCCCGCCCCGTCTCCCCGGAGCGGAGGAGGAGGAGCACGGCGAGCGCCGCCGCCGCCGCCCCGGCCACGACCCAGAACGCCGGGGGCCGGCGCCGGGGGGGGCGGAGGGAGGCCCGGGGGGCCGCCTTCACCGGGGGCCGGGGAGCGGGGGCGGCCTTCTTCCCGGGCGGGGCGGCGGCCGGACGCGAGGGACGGGGCGCGGCCGGGGAGGCCGGGGAGGGAGAGGCCGGACGCGGAGGGGGAGGAACGCCCGCCGCCGCGAGCCGGATCACCGCCCCTCCCAGGCGGACCTCGTCCCCGGGCCGGAGCAGGGCCTCGGTCACGGGGATCCCGTTCAGCCGGGTGCCGTGCCGCGTCCCCGCGTCGGTGACCCGGATCCCCCCCGGAGTCTCCTCGACCCGGAGATGCTCGGGGTCGACGGCGGAATCCCGGATCACCACGTCACAGCCCGGGGCGGAGCCCACCCGCAGCATCCCCGGGGCGGGGGGGACCGGCACCTCCCGCACCCGGTCTCCCTCCACGACCTGGATGGCCTTCATGGCTGCCCCCGTTGCGTCATCAATAACTTTCGCCGTTTCCATGGGCCTTCTTACACAGCCTGCCGTGTATATGCCGGTCCTTCTTGTTTCGTAAGGGAAGCAGATAAAATGACTGTCAGGGAATCCATACTTCAGTGTGGGGAGTTCAGGACCCTGGCGGTATTCAAGCCCCAATGCCTTGGTAGCGTAAAAGCCTGAATCTG
>JAOZQC010000182.1 GCA_029932425.1 Planctomycetota bacterium
ACCTCCTCCACCACGGAATCGAGCGCCGTGTCCCGGATCGCGAGGGGACGCCCCCCCCTCTCCAGACGCGAGAGGTCGAGCAGGTTCCCGAGCAGCACCGTCAGCCGGCGGGCTTCGCGCGCCATCGTGTCCACGTAGCGCGACCGTTCCCCTTCGGGGGCGCGGCCGGAGGCGAGCATCTCGGCGTAGAGCCGGAGGGAGGTGAGAGGGGTGCGAAGGTCGTGGGCGAGGTCGTTGATGAACCGGGCCCGGGCCCGGTCCAGGCGGTTCCGCCGCCGGAGAGAAACCAGGAGCATCGTGGGCACGAGATAGAAGAGCAGGAGCGCCCCCGCCGCGGGCCCCGCCCAGCGCGCGAACACCGGTCCCTCCCACCAGCGCTCGCCGTGCGGGAGGACGAAGGCCCAGGGGCCGGCGAGCGGCGAGTCGAGCCGCCCGACCCACGCCGCCTCCCCGGAAGGACGGCCGAAGACCAGGCGGACGGTGCGGTCCGGGCTTTCCGCCACGGTGAGAAACCCGGCGGAAGCGCGCGGGGACGGCGCGGGCGCCACGATCGCCGGCCAGGATCCGCCGGAGACCAGGACCCTCAGCCCCCCCACCGCATGCTCGCCGGGGCCGAGGTCCTCCGGCCGACCGCCGGTGGCGGATTCGAGCCGCCGGACGGTCTCGATGACCGCTTCCGCCGCTCCCCCCCACGGCGGGCTCCACCCCTCGCGCCGCCAGTGCCGGAGCAGGAACTTCTTGGCGGCCGGGGGAAGGGGAGCGGAGCGCAGGAGCGCCGGATCGGGTTTCTTCCGGAGGGTCGCGAAGGCCAGGCCCGCCGGGTCCAGGGCCCGCGCGCGGGCGGGCGCCGTGCCCGTCTCGATCGCCAGGCGGACCTTCTCGTCGCCCAGTCCCGCCGGAGTCACTCCCTCCGGGTAGAGGTGGGTGAAGACCCAGGGCTTCCCCGGAGATTCCCCGCGGACGACGCCGGAGAACCCGCCGAGGGAAAAGGGGGTCCCCCGGGCTTCCCGCGCGTGAACGTCCTCGAACCAGCGCCGGACCCAGGCCGCACGGCCCGGCTCGGCGGCAAGCCACCGCCTCGCGCGCCGGGCTCCTTCCTCGCGGTAGGGCCGGATCTCCGCGAGGTACTCCCCGCGGGCGAAGAGGCAGAAACCCGCGCCCGCCGGAACGGGCAGCAGGAAGAGGAGAACGAGCGGCCACTCGAGAACTCCCCGCCTCATGGCCGGGAGCATACCGCCGCCCTCCCCGTGCGTGTCAGGGAACCGTCAGGGGGACCGGCCGGGGGGCTCCCGGGAGGCCTCCAGGAAACCCCGCTCCAGCAGCGTGCGGGCGACCCGCGCCATCTCCGCGGCCACCTCCTCGGGGGCGGCGCCGAAGCGCTCCGCGGTGGCCCTCGCCAGGTCCCCGAGGGACGTGCGGCCGTCGAGCTCGGTGAGGAACCGGACCACGTCGGGCTCCGTGCCCACCGTTCTCCGGAGGCCCGCCTCCTGCCGGAGGCGCAGCGCCCCCCTCGTCCACTCCCCCTCCCGGCAGACGAGGTCCTGCTCGATGCGGAGCTCCCCGGCGGGGCGGAGCACCAGATCGAGAAGCGCTTCGTCGGAGGGCAGGGATTCGAGCAGGTCCCTCGTCCGGAACCGGCGGAGGATCGCCTCCCCGCAGGGCCCGGTCACGTCCGCCTCCAGCTCCTCGAACCAGGTCCAGTTCCGCCCGGACCGGCGCCGCAGCACCAGGGCCCCTCCGTGGACGGCGGTCACGTTCCGGGACCGGTAGTAGTCCATCCACTCGTCGTACATGACCCCCGGCGCCCGGGTGCCCGCCTGGGACGCCTCGAGCATCCGCGTCACCGTGTACTGCCAGGCCTCGCGGGTGTAACCCTTGAGGGCCCACACGTCGCATCCGGACCCCTCGAACCAGGGACGGATCCGGTCCCTCCAGTCCTCCCCCCCCACCGAGACCCATTCCAGGATCATCTGGGCGAAGCCTCCCTCCTCGAGATGGGCGGGGATCTCCCGGACGAGGTCCCGGCAGAACGAGTCCAGCTCCCGGCCGTTGTCGCTGAAGGTGTTCCGCCGCACCGGGGAGAGGATGAAGGGGGGATTCGAGAGGATGAGGGAGAAGCGGCGCCCGCGGACGGGCTCGAACCGGTCGCCCGTGAGACACTCCATGTTCTCGATGCCGTTCAGCCGCGCCCCGAGCGCGGCCAGGGTCGTCGCCCGGGGGTTCACGTCGGTGGCGGTCACCCGCTCGCTGTGGCCCGCGGCCAGGAAGGCCTGGACCCCGCACCCCGTGCCGAGATCCAGGGTGGACGCCACCGGTCTCCGGATGGTGAGGTCCAGGAGCCTCCGGGCGGAGGGGTTCAGCCCCCGGACCTGGTCCTCGCGGAACTCCGCGGCGCAGGCGGGACTGGGATCGGAGACGACGAGCGTCCGGCCCACGGCGCCCACCGCCACCCGGGGGCGAAGCTCCTCCCCCTCGGCGGCCAGCATCCCGCACCGGACCAGCCGCTCCACCACGCCGGGGCGGAGGACCTTCCCCGCCTCCCCCCCGGAGACGGGAAGGCCCAGGAGGAACCACCGCGCCAGGATCCCCAGGGGGCCGGGCGCCCGGGCGCACTCGAGCATCCGCGGAAACCGGAGATCGCCCGTGAAGGGCGGCTCGGCCGTGCCGTACTCCCGGACCAGGCTCTCCTCCTCGTACCCCGAGGAGAGGAAACCGTCGCGAAGGATCCGGGCGTCCTCCGGAGAGGGAGGCACAAGCCCGGGGGCCTCTCCTCCCTCGCCTTGCGTTTCCGGCGTCGTCATCCTTTCCAGCCCTCCGAGCCCGTCCCGAAACATCGCTGACAGGCATGGATGTTTCGGAAAAATGAAACATCGCTGACAGGCATGGATGTTTCGGAAAAATGAAAAAGCCGTGCCTGTCACGGATGTTTCAGAACGGCAGCCGCGGGTACTCGGGGTCCGCCTCCCCCGCGGGCTCCACGAGCCGCCAGGCGATCCGGCCCTCCCGGCCGTCGATGTAGCGGGCGTAGACCCAGGGCAGGGTGCCCAGGGGGCCCGCGGCCATGAGCCCGGGCTGCTGGTTCAGCACCACGGGACGACCCGCCTCGTCCTCGAGGGGAGCGGTGGTGCGGCTCGCCGCGGACGCCGTCCACACCGTGCCGTCCTCCCCGGCGTAGAGCACGCAGAGGAGGTCTTCGGCGGAAACCACGGTGGACAGGACCCGCACCTCGCCGCGGTCCTTCACGTCGAAGCGGGCCAGGATCCCGGGCCGGGGGCGGTCGGGATGGGCCCGGACCAGGCGCAGCTCGTCGCCGTGCCGGCACACGGCCCAGATCGCGAGCCGGGGCGGCGGGGGCTCGGTCTCGTCCTCCTCCCCGACCCCCCCGCCGAGGGGCCGGCGTTCCAGGTGCGCCTGCACCGCGAGGACCGGATCGTCGAACATCACCGGCGTTCCCTCGAAGCTCCCGAGGCCGGGTTCGTCGAGGAACAGCGAGGTCGTCGACACGACCCGGGCCCCCGGCCCCACCCACGCGAAGTGGAGCTTCGCCGTGGATTCCCAGCAGCACGAGTAGGCGGCCACCGGCGACTTCCCCCCCAGGTCGAGGGGATGGGACCGGGCCGAGCCGTCCGGCCGGATCTCGAGGACGCTCACCCTCGAGAACCGCCCGTCCGCCACGGGCGCGAACACCGACCCGTCCGGCATGCCGAGGGGAGACTCGAGCAGGTTCTCCACCGCCGGGCCCTTCACGGGCACCACCCGGGGCGGCACCCGGCCCGGGAGGTCCACGACCGCCAGCGCCAGGTCCCGCCCGTAGAGCCAGAGCACGTGTCCCTTCTCGATCCCTTCCGCGGCCAGGGTCGCCGCCGCCACCTGGGTCCGCCCCTTCGACCGGCCCACCCGGACGGCGCGAAGCGGGTTCTTGGGGAGATGGACGCTCTGCACCTGGTAGAAGACGAGCCGCTCCTTCTCCCCGGCATGGACGAAGGCCCCGGTGTGGGGAGCGGTGGCCCCCCGGAGGCCGGGCCGCGCGGTGGCGAGGGTCACCGGGCTCGCCGGCCGTACCCGGAGGGGCACCGGTGGGGAGACGGCCCGCGAGCCCGTGGTGAGGTGGTCCGCGCGAAGCTCCCACCGGCCGGGAGGCAGCTCGCCCAGCCATTCCAGGAGGTCCCCCGTGAGCGTCAGCTCGGCGCCCGGGTCCAGGGTCCTCCGCTCCGGCCGGTCGGGAGGCTCCGCGAAGAAGCCGTCGCGCAGGAAGGCCGTCAGCCCGCACCCCCGGACCCCTTCCTCCTCCCCCGGCCGGGGGCTCGCGCCCGCCGCGGTCCCGCCGTCCCGGACCGGCCGCGCCCGGAGGAAGGTGGCGGCGTTCCAGGGGTCGAAGGTCCGGACCTCGTTCACCTCCCGGGTGCCCGGATTCCGGAGGGTCAGCCGGAAGGGCACCGACTCCCCCCGGAGGCACTCCGCGGTCCCCAGCTTGAGATCGAGCTCGAGGGCGTCGGCCATGGTTCACCCCGCTTCCCAGGTGCTCAGACGACGTTGACGGTGAGACGGGCGGTGGGATCCCGCCCCTGCCGGTAGGTGAGGACCGTGGTCCCCGCGGAGAGCGCCTCGAGACGCAGGCGCTCGAACGTCGCTCCCGAGTCCACGGTCCGGACCCGGAGGTGTCCCTCGGGGGTGTGCTGCCAGATTCCGGGGCTCGGGTCCTCGCTGCGGCAGACCCAGGTGATGTTCGCCCGGCCCCGCTCCGGGGTCCCGTAGTCCTCGAACGGCTTCTCGGGGCCCAGCACCATGATCTCCACCGTCTCGTGATCCGCCGCCCGGAGGGTGAGGTCGCCGGAGACCTCCGTCACCGTGGGGACCCCCGTGGCCCCGGCCCGGTAGGTGGCGACGGTGGCCGGGCCGTACCGCCGGATCATCTCGCCCCGATCCCGGTTCTGGCGGTGGATCTCCGTGCGGTCGTAGAAGCGGAGCGTCAGGGCGCAGTGGCCGCAGGGCTCCGCGGTGGCGCGGGAGCAGGTGTAGGACATGAGGCAGTGGAAGGCGTCCTGCCCGTCGTGATCCATGGGGAACCCGCCGCGGTTCGGATTGACGAGGAACACCCGCGCCGGGGCGGAGGCGCCCGCCGCCGCGTACCGGACCCGGTCGCGGTCGATGTGCGCGTGCCGCAGGCTCCGGATGTGGCCCAGCTCGTGGGCCGCGGTCGTGGTGTTGAAGTCGGGGGTGGCGATCTCCGACCAGAAGGTCCGGTCCCCCATGGAGTACCCCCCGAACCTCGTGCGGGCCCGCCGCACGAGCACGAAGGAGGGGCCGTACCCGTCGTTCTGGCGGCTGCGGCCGTCGCCCTCCAGGGGCGAGGGGCGGCTCCGCGCGCGGCAGGCGAGGTTGATCGCCTCCCGGGCGAACTCGTTGGCCCGCCTCACGTCGATGCGCCCCACCGAGCCGTCGGCCTCGCGGGGCATGACCAGGTCGGGGAAGAGCCGGTCCCGGAAGACGCTCTCCTCGAAGTGCGAGTCCTCGTCGATGCCCGACACGCCGTGGAACATGCTCCGGAGGATCCGCGTCCACTCCGCCCGCGACAGGGCATGGGAGATCTCGGGCTCCACGATCTCCACGAAGCACTTCCGGTACATCTCCTTGATGCGGTTCCAGTCGAGGGCGCTGTCGGGAATCTCGTTCACCCGGACCATGATGTGGAAGGGGATCCGCCTCCAGTAGGTGAGGCGGGGGCTCAGGTAGCCCCGGGGGGCGGGAATCGTCTCCCGGTCGTGGTCCACCACCCTGACCGCCGCCCCGTTCTCGCGCCGCTCGCGCAGGTCCTCCTCCTCCGCGCGCAGGGTGATCAGGAGCCGGTAGTTGTCTCCTCCCACCGGGGGGGGACAGAACGCGAACTCCGCCACCCCCACCTGGACCTCCGTGGCGGGGTCGGTGACCACCTCCAGGGGGAACCGGGCGTCCATGCCCCCCTCGCCGCAGGCGTCCGGCAGGTCCAGGTCGCCGAAGTCCACCACGTCCCCCTCCGCGCACACCTCCCCCGCCACCGGGGGCTCGTGGTAGGGGGAGAGCTTCAGGACCTCCGGGGCCTTCACCCCGGCGATGGCGGCGGAAGGCGGGCGCAGCCCCGCGAACCAGGTGACGGCGTTGTCGTCCCCGCCGGTGGGATCCGTCCGCTCCCGGTTGTGGCGGGCGAAGAAACGCCGGAGGTAGTCCCAGGGCGTCTCCCCGTCATCCCGGCCGTTCTGCTCCTCGGGCGGATCCTTCACCTCGACGACCACCTCCACCAGGTCCTCCGGGAGGTCGACGGGCCGACTCCCGCAGAAGCGGCGGACCACCACCCGGAAGGGGACGGCGGGGCTCACGTCGGGAAGCCAGCCCTGCTCCTCGTAGTACCCGGGCATGGAGTGGGTGTTCCCGTCCGGGCCCACGAGGGTGAGGTTCTCCGCGGCCCGCACGCCGTGGTGATCGGTGACCAGGATCCGGTACGCCACGTCCCCGTCCCCGGGCACCCCCCCCTGGGTCCCGTCCGCGTCGCGGGGGCTCGCGGCCCGCGCCGCCGCCTCCTCCACCTCCTCCCCGGAGACCACGTTGGGAAGGACGTGCCCGGGATCCTCGTCCTCCGAGGACCCCTCGGGCGCCAGCGCGAACCGGCAGCGGTAGTGCTCGTCGTCCCGGGCGATCCGGCGCGCGCCCAGGGAGACGAGCTGGATCTGGTAGGAGATGTTGGCGGCGTGAAAGAAGAGATAACTGACCAC
>JAOZQC010000183.1 GCA_029932425.1 Planctomycetota bacterium
TCAAGGAGGCCGGCATCGAGCTGAAAAAGGACGGGCGGTGGCGCGCCCTCCGCGGAGGGTGTAGACCACCTTCTCGTAGGTGGCGGAGTCCACGCGGACCTTCTTGATGGTCTGGGGGTTGCCGTCGTCGTCCAGGGCGCGGATCGTGTCCACGTACTCCTTCTCCACCTCCTGGGCGAGGGCGGGGGAGGAGAGGAGCAGTCCCGGGAGCGCCGCGCCGAGCAGGGTGAGCAGGAAGGTCCTCATCTCTCGTTCCCCCCCAGGAGCTTCGCCTTCGCCAGCCGGGCCTTGCGTGCGATCTCCTCGATCTCCTTGCCGTAGGGAGTCTCCCCGGGACGGATCACGCCCAGGTTCCGGTACCCCTCGTACTTGGCGATGCAGTTGTCGTAGGCCTGCTGGCTCTGGAAGCTCTCGCCGAACTCGTAGTAGATCCGGATGATCAGGTACTGCCAGTACCACCACTTCTCGGTGAACTTGTCGCCCCGGTTCGCCCGGGAGAGGACCTGCAGCAGGGTGACGGCCCGGACGTACTCCTTCTGCGTGCCCCCCGCCTCGTAGGCGCGGGCCAGGCCCACCATGAAGCTCGGGACCGCCCGGATCTTCGCCATGAGCTCCCTCAGGCTGTCCTTGGTGTGCTCCGGTTGCTCGAGGAGCTGGCGCACGCGCGCGCGGGCGGAGGGATCCGGGATCAAGAGCTCCTCGAAAAACTTCTTCGCCTGCGCGTACTTCTCGAGCTTCAGCAGGATGTCCGCGAGGATCTCGGTGATCTGGCCGATCCGCTTGTCCACCTCCTCCGCCTCCGGCGTCCGGTCGGACATCGCCTTCCGCCGGGCCTGGAACATGGACAGGGACTTCTCGAGGTACTCCTCGGCCTTCTCCAGGCGGCCCAGATCCTTGTACCAGGCTCCGATCGTCATCCAGTCGTCGGCGGAGGGCTTCGACCGGTGGGCCACGGCGTAGGCGTAGTAGTCGGCGGCCTTCCTGAGGTTCGAGCGGTACCCCTCGTCGTCCTTGGCCTTCCGGGCGGAGAGCGCCGCCTGGTAGCAGGCCTGACCCAGGAGTCCGAACGCGATCGGGGTTCGCGGGGAGACGTCCGCCGGGAACCGCTTGCGCATGGCGAGGGCCGCCTGCTCGGCCTCGGCGAGCCGCCCCGTGCGGATCAGGGCCCGGACCCGCTCGAACGCCACCGGGGCGTGGAAGTCCCTCACGTTCTCGTCGGAGAACCGCTTCTCGTAGCCGTCCAGGACCCGGAGCACCTCCGACCAGCGCTCGGTCTTCGAGTAGCAGAGGGCCGAGAAGTAGACGCTGATGGCGAGGGCCTGGAGCCGGTTGGCCTTCCGCTGGGGATCCGTGGTGACGTTCTTCGGATCCGTGACGTACTTCTCCACCTCGCGGAAGGTGGCGAGGGCCTCCGCGTACTTCCCGAGCTTCTGCTGCACCTCGCCCACGCGGGCCCGGGCCTTGGCGTAGAGGACGGAGGTCTTGGGCGTGGCCAGGAGGCGGGCCAGGGCCTTGGCGTAGAGTTCCTCCGCGACCTTCCGGAGCTTCGCGGCGCCGGCCGCGTCCCCCCGGGCTTCGGCGTTCCCCGCCTGGTAGCTCCGGGCGTCGCCGTCGGTGATGAAGTCCGCCCCCTCGTAGTACTGGAGGTCCTTGGCCTTGGGGTGGTCGGCGAACCGGGTGGCGAACTCGTTGCGCGTCTTCTTCTTCAGGTCCTCGTCCCGCTTGTCCTTGGTCACCGCGAAGCGGGCGGCCGCCGCCCGGTAGCGGTAGTAGGCCGCGTCGCCCGCCAGCGTCCGGTCCTTCGCGGTCTTCATCACGTGATCGTAGGCGAAGTACGCTTCCAGGAACTCTTCCCGGCGGTAGAAGCACTCGCCGATCTCCATCCAGGCGGGGATGGCGTACGCCTCGACGTCCTCCGGACTCCGGGAGGCGAAGACCACCTTCTGGAACGCCCGGATCGCCTTCGGCCAGTTCCGGCTGCTCTTCACCCCGCGGGCGGCCTTCATGAGGGTGGCGGCGGGGAGCGTGACCTCGCCGCCCTGCTCGATGATGATGTCGTTGATCACGCGGTTGGCGAGGAAGGCGATGGCCGCGCCCCACTCGGTGCTGGCCGCGAGCTTGTCCCCCTGCTCGCTCACCTTCTGGGCCAGGTCGAGGGCCGCGGGGACCTGCTTCGTGCCCGCCAGCGCCTTGGCGTACTGGAGCAGGGCGAAGCAGCCGAACTTCCGCTCGAAGACGTCCGGGATCTTCTCCATCATCTCCTTGAACTTCGCGATGCAGATGTCCCGGTAGTCGATGCCGTCCCGCCGCCCCACCTCGTTGCAGTACTCCCCGAGCTTGAAGTACCCCTGGAGGATGAGATCGGTCCAGAACCCCCCCGTGTCCGCATCGTCGGGCGGGATGGGGTAGTCGCTCACGATCTTCAGCTTGTCCACGGCTTCCCGGGGGTTGTCGAGCTCCTTGTAGGCCAGCCCCCAGTAGAGGTAGCCGTAACCGCCGAGGAGGTTCTCCTCGTTGTCCCACTCGAAGTCCTCGATCAGCTTCAGGAACTTGCCCAGGACCCCCTGGCGCTCGGCGCTCTCCGGCGGATAGAGGATGCCCTTGTAGTAATGCACCACCGCGTGGAAGAAGGCCGCCCGCTTCGCCGCCCACTCCACCGTCGGGTAGCGGGGGTCCCTCTCGTCCAGGCCGTCGAGCTTCTCCTCGAGATCGGAGCGGCTCTGATCGAAGAGATCGATGGCGGCGTCGAAGGCGTCCTCCGCGAGCTTCTCGTACTTGTCCTTCAGAGCGGGGTCCTCGGAGATCCGCTTCGAGAGGAAATCGCCCTTGGCCTGGAGGAGCTGTCCCACCAGGAACTTCGCCTCCGTCAAGCGCGGGTGCCTCGCGTAGGTGGTGAGGAACTTGTCGAAGCCCGCCTCGGCCTGCTCGAAGAGCTTGAGGACCTCCTCCACGGGCTTCCGGGGGTCCGTCTTGGCCTCGTCGGCCTGGGCCTTGAGAAGCATCGCCAGGCCGAGCTCCCCCTCCGCCTTCTCCTCGGAGGAACGGCTCGGGTCCTTCACGATCCGCTCGAACTGCTCCCGGGCGAGATCGTAGTACTTGCGCTGGACCAGGCCCTGGGCGAAGTCGAAGTCGTCCTTTCGTCCGGCCGTCGCGGAGACGGAGAGGGCGAGCAGGAAGGCCACGGCAAGACCGGTGACTCGTTTCATGTTCTCACCTCGTCGGCACGGCTCCCGTTTCCGCATCACGCGAGGTCCCATTCCGCGAAGGGCCCGCGGTTCGCCCGGTACCACGGCGCATTCCCCGGCGTAAAAAGCCTCTTACGACACTGTAAAGCCCGGCGCTGCCCGCCGGGAGCGGAGGAAGGCCGTATTCTAGGTGATCCTCCGGCATCCGCAACAAACCTCCGGCCTTGGCAAGATCGGCGATCCGTCATCCGGGCAAAGCCCGTACCAACTCCGGGGGCGGAACAGGCAAAGGCGGGCGACGGGCATTCTAGGGCGTGGGCCGGCGTACGCCAATCCTTTCCCCGCGGGATCTCGCGCGGGGGAAAAAAGGAACCGGGGCCCCGTCTCCGCCGACGGGGCCCCGGAAACGGCCGGTGCGCTTGGTCTTCCCCTACCGGGCGCCGTACCGCCTGGGCTCCATTTCCTCCAGGGCGAGGATCTTCGCCTTGAGGAGGATGATGAGGTTGCGCCGGCTGACGAAGGTGCCCTTCCGGCTCCAGAAGAAGGAGAGGATCGGCACCTTGTTGAGCCACGGCACCGAGGAGTCCAGCCGCTCTTCCTGGAAGAACTTCAGTCCGCCGAGGAGGAGGATGCCGCCGTCGGGCATGGTCACCGTGGTGCGCACCCGCTGGATCCGGATCTCGGGGAGCTGGATGATGACCGGAGGGCCGTTGGCGAGGGTGGTGGAGAAGGTGGCGATGGGCCGCCTCAGGATGGCCACCGTGGGCCGGAGTTCCAGGGTCACGTACTTCCGGTCGGAGGAGACGATCGGCGTCACGTCGAGGATCACCCCGTCCCGGAGCGTCTGGACGATGGGGTCGCCGATCTGGGACGCCTGGGCGATCTCCACGTCGAAGTCCTGGATGTACGAGACCTGGTTCAGCACGGTGACGTTGGCCCGCTCGTGGTTGTAGACCGTGATCTTGGGGGCCACCACCAGGGTGGAGCGGGACGACTTCTCCACCGCCCGCAGGATCATCTCCGCCTGGGTGTCGTCCAGGTAGGTGGCCTGGATGCTCGCCCCGCCGGAGGCCGTGAGCAGGTCGGAGCGCCCCAGGGCCACGTCGAGGAGGTTCTCCACCCGGCCCCGCACGTCGCCGTCCGAGTTCAGGTTGTAGAAGACCCCGGTCAGGCTGCTGGTGCCGATGCCCGCGGGAGCGCCCTGGGTGCCGGAAAGGACGTCGTCGAAGGTCTCCCGGCGGCCCTTGCCCCGCACCCCGAGGCCGCCCGACTGGTCACCGAGGCCCCGGACGTCCACCCCGATGTCCTGGAGGAAGCTGTCCTCCACGGTGATGAAGCGGGTCTCCAGGGAAACGGTGAGCCCTCCCGTGGCCCGGAGGCCGTCCAGGAGCTCGCGGATCCTCTGGTGGGCGTCCGGCGGAGCCTTCACCACGAGGAGGCGCCCGCCCTCCTGGAAGTTGACCTCACCCTCGTCCCCGAGGTCGATCATCTCCTGGATGAGGGAGGCCAGGTCGTCTCCCGCAAAGACCGGCTGGGGCTCCTGCTCCTCCTCCTCCCCGAACCCGAACCCCCCCGCGCCTCCGGAGGGGACCAGGTTGATGTCCTTGCCGGGGAAGGGACGGATGGGGACCGTGAGGTCCTTCACGTCGTAGATGTCGAGGACGGGAGCGCCCCGCCCCTCCTCGGTGGTGCCGATCTGGACCACGCCCTTCTCGATGCGGAAGGAGAGGCTCTTGATGGAGGTGATGAGCTTCAGGGCGTCCTCCACCGTGATGTTCTCGGCCTGCAGCGTCACGAGCTGCTCGTCCTCGCTCAGGGCATCGTCCACGGAGGGGAGCACGAGGATGTTCACGCCCGCCACCCCCGCCAGGAACTTCGCCGCGTCCCGAAGGGAGGTCTCGTCGAAGTCCACGGTGACGCGGGTGGTGGCGAGGATGTTCTGGATCTGCCGGCTCCGCTCGTCCATGCCGGCGGCGAGGGCCCGGCCGAACTGCGGGGGCTTCCGGTTCGCCTGGAGCTCGAGCCACTCCTTCGGGAAGACCACGTCCTGGACCTGGGGGTTGGCGGCCTCCGTGACCGCCTCGAAGGCGCGCCTCCACTGCTCCCGGATGTTGCGCCGGGTGTTCAGCTCGTCCGCGGCGAGGTGCGCCTCCGCGGCCAGCTTCGAGAGCTCCGCCGCCGTGCGGTTCGTGGGATCCTGGCGGAGGATCTCCTCGGCGAAGGCCCGGGCCAGCTCGAAGTTGTTCCTCTCCATGGCGAGGTTGGCGTCGCGGAAGAGGGCGGCGATCTTCGCCTCCTTCTCCTCGCGCATCTTCCGCTCTTCGGCTTCCTTGATGGCCGCGGCCTCGCGCAGCTCCGCCTCCCGCCGCGCCTTGTCCGCCTCCACCTTCTTGGCCGCGGCGCGCGCGATGAGGCTCCTCAGCTGCTCCCGGTTCGGGGTGAAGTCGCCGTAGTAGGGGTACAGCTCGGCGATCATCAGCGCCTTCTCGTAGCGCTTCCGGGCCCCCTCGTAGTCGCCCTCCTTCTCGAGCCGCCCGGCCACCGTCACGAGGTCCGTGATGTCGGCCTGGGCCTGCTGCCTCCGGACCTGGCGCTCCGAAGCGGCGGCGGAGAGGGCGTCCCGGATCGTGCCGCCCCGCGTGCCGAGGATCGCCCCGGCCTCGTCGATGCGCGTCCGGGCCGTCTGGTTGCCGGGATCGATGTCGAGCACCTTCCGGTAGAAGGTGAGAGCCCCGGCCCAGTCCCCCCGCTCCCGGGCGTCGTCCCCGGACTTGAGGAAGCTGGCCACCAGGTAGTCCCTCTTGCTCTTCTCGAGGGCGATCTCCGCCTTCCGGGCCTCGAGCGGGCCCTTCTTCGCGGCGGCGGGCTTCTTCGCCGCCCCGGCCTTCTCGCCCCTCTTCATCGCGCAGCCCGCGACGAGGACGGAGCTCAGTACGATCACCGCGATCCAGTTGAGGCGCCTCATGTGCTGCCCCCTTCGGTCATCTGTCCTTCACCTTGAGAAGCCACCGGCTCGCGCCGGCGGCGCCGGGGAGGAGGACCTCCGCTCCCTCCCGGACCGTCGCCACCGGCACCGTCCGGACCTCGTACACCACTTCACCGCCGTCCTTCGACCTCGCCACCGTCCCGTCCGCCCGGAACCGCGGCATCCGAACCCGCCGCGGGGCCACCTCGCGCCTGCCCCCGTAACGGAGGAAACGCCACCCCGTCCGCAGGTCCAGCCCCGCGGCCACGGCGCCGATCTCCTCGCCCGGGGACACGAGGAACTCCCGGACCACCGTCGCCCCCGCCCGCCGCCAGGAGACGCGGAACCGACCCCGTCCCGTGGCCTCCGCCCCGAGGAAGGAGACCTCGAAGGGCTCGGAGAAGAGCACCCGGCGCTGCTCCGCGCCCGCCACGCTCCCGTCTCCGGCCAGCGCCGTCACCCGGTAGGTCCGGGCCCCGCGCAGCGCCTTCACGGCCCCGTCCCGCCAGGAGCGCGCCTCCGCGGGGAGGTCCGCGCGGGCCAGGACCCGGCCCTCGTCGTCGAGACGTTCGAC
>JAOZQC010000184.1:0-6262 GCA_029932425.1 Planctomycetota bacterium
CCACGCCGCCAGCGTTCGCTCTGAGCCAGGATCAAACCCTTCACTTGGTTTTTCCTGCGTGATCTCCCGGGTTTCCCCGGGGGTCGCTATGCTTGGTGTCGCCCCGCACGCGGGGCACCCACCACTCAATGGACCAGGCTCCCAATTTGTCAAAGATCAGGAAACGCCGCCGTACGGGGGACCCTTCATTCCATTCTGAGGGGCACCACCCTCGGGCAAAACCTGAATTTACCCGTTCCCCGGGAGGGGATCAAGGAATTCCGCCAGGTTTTCGAGAGCGCTCCGGCGGCGGATCGGAGATCGATCCCACCTCCGGATCTGATGAGCGGCGCAGTCTAGCGGCCCTCCTCCCGGCCGGCCAAGAGAAAACGCGGGAGTTTCCTCCGATTCCCGCCCGGGGCCCGCCGGCGCCCGGCCCCGGTGTCCCGGAACTGGCCCGACACGGGGTTCCCGGCGAGAATCCCCCCGCGCGAAAGGAGGCTCAGATGATCGTCCTCACCCGGGACCAGGTCCGGAACCTCGACCGCATCGCCGTGGAGCGCTTCGGAATCCCCGGCATCTGCCTCATGGAGAACGCGGGCCGCGGCGCCGCCGAGGTCTTCCTCCGGCACCTGTCGCCTTCCCCCCCCCTCCCGACCCTGGTCGTGGCCGGACGCGGGAACAACGGCGGTGACGGGTTCGTCATCGCCCGACACCTGGCCAACCGCGGCGTGCCGGTCCGGATCGCCCTCCTCGGCGAACCGGAGGCCTTCCAGGGTCCCGGCGACGCGGGGACCAACTTCCACATCGTGGAACGCATGGAGATCCCCCGGGTCGTGATCCGCGAGCCGCCCGCCCTCGAGGTCGAGCTGGCCCGGGCGGGAGCCGTCATCGACGCCCTCCTCGGCACGGGTCTCTCGGGCGAGGTCCGGGGCCCGGCCCGCGCCGCCATCGAGCGGATCAACGCCTCCGGGCGGCCGGTCTTCGCCGTGGACATCCCCTCCGGCCTGGACTGCGACACGGGCCGCCCCCTCGGGGCTGCCGTGCGGGCCCGGGCCACGGCCACGTTCGCCGCGATGAAGCAGGGGCTCGCCGGCGATCCCGGCCGGGAGTTCGCGGGCGTCGTGGAGGTGGTGGATATCGGCTGCCCCCTCGTCTGGACCTGATCCCCCGGGCCCGGCCCCGATATCCCCCGGCGGCGACGGAACGCGCGGCCCGAGGGCCGACCGCATTCCTCCTCCGGCGCGCGGGGCGGCGCCGATCACCTTCGCCACCAAGAGGTTTCTCCCGGAGCGGGGGGCCCATGGTCCACGACGGGCCGTCTTCGGCGGGGGATCGCCGGAGGGGGCCGGGCGCGACGACGAGTCGACCCTCTACGGGCCGGTGACGAGGGGCGACCCCGCCGGGGGCGACGAGATTCGGGGGAGGCCCCGCATCCGGACCAGGGGTTCCGGCCTCAGGGGACGATCCGCACCCGGGTGCCCCGCGGGACCCACTCGAAGAGCAATTCCACGTCGCGGTTCTTCAGGCGGATGCAGCCCCGGGACACGTCCTTCCCCACGGTGGAGGGATCCGACGTCCCGTGGATCCCGTACCCCTGCGCATCCGGGGTGTCCCGGAAGCCCAGCCACCTCGTGCCCAGCGGGTTGGCGGGGTCCCCGTAGGGGATCTTCCTCCCCTCCACCTGGTTGTACCAGGCGGGACGGATGATCTTCGTCTCGATCTCGAACTCCCCCTCCGGGGTGCTGTCGTCGGCCCCGATCCCCACCGGGAACCCCTTCACGCACACCCCGCCGAGCAACACCCACAGCCGGAACCGGTGCTTGCTCACCCGCAGGGAGAGCTCCTCCAGCGGTACCTTCAGGAGCTGGCCTTCCCGCAGTCGCCGCGGATCCTTGAGACCGTTGAGCCAGAGCAGGAAACCCGGGGCCACCCGCGCGGAGAACTCCTTCGGGAACTTCCGGTGACAGAGGTTGTAGAGGATGTCTCCGGGCTCGACCCGGTAGAGCACGCTCTTCCCCTTCCGCACCTTCTTCGTGAACAGGATCCGGCGATTCAGCTCCTCCACCTTCTCCCACAGCTTCCCGGCCCGATCCGCGCCCTCCTCCCGGAGGTAGGCCCGGGAGAGGAGCGCGCGGGCCCGGTCGGTCTCCTCGAGGGCGACCGTGCGGTCCGTGGCTTTCCCCGCCCTCTCCAGGGCGGCCCGGGCCTGTTCGATCAGCTCCTCGACCTCCGGGCCCGCCGGTGCCTTCCCCCCCGGCCCGGGCCGGGGTTCCTCCCCCGCCCCGGGTCCCGGTCCGCCGGGTTCCACCGCGCCCGGGGAGGACAGGGGGGGAGCGGGGTCCCCGGGACGGAGAAGGGAGTACCCGCCGTAGGCGGCTCCCAGGAGGGCGAGCAGGATCCCGGCGGTCCGCACCATGGAGACCTCCCAGCACATCTACAGGTATGGGGTGGAAACGCGGGGATTCTACCAGATGTTGGGGAGAAAGCCAGCCCGGAAAGCCGGCCGGCGCCCCTCCGGAGAGGCGCGCCGGGCCGGATGGAGATCTCCACCGCAATGCCGTTCGGCGGTGGATTCAATGAACCCCTACACTAGGTGGGTGCCCTGTGCCGGCCTCCGGAGGATCCCCGAGGGGACGGGCTCCGTGCCGGTCAACGCCGGGCTCCCGGGTTCACCGTATCGGTTCACAAATATCCCGTCGCCGTGACGAGCATGGCAGAGATCTCGATCCCAGTGTAGCCCGCATCCCGCCGGAGGGTACACGCTTTTCGCGGAAGTTCGCCCGGACGATCGGCGCGGGAGGACGGCGCCGGCGCGAACCGGGCCCGAGGAACCTGCGAGGGGGAGGTCCGGCGCCCGCCGCCGGGCACCGGCCGTCAGGAGGACAGCGCCTCCCGGGCCACGCCCGCCAGCTCGGCGAAGGTCTCCGGATCGCTCACCGCCAGCTCGGCCAGCGTGCGGCGGTCCACGTCCACGTTCGCCAGGGTGAGCCCGTGCATGAACCGGCTGTAGGGCATTCCCTCCCGCCGGGCCGCGGCGTTGATGCGCTCGATCCACAGCCGGCGAAAGTCCCGCTTGCGCTCCTTGCGCCCGATGTAGGCGTAGCGCAGGGCCCGCATGTTGTTCTCGATCACCTGCCGGTGGAGCTTGGACCGCCCCCCCCGCCGCCCCTTCGCGGCCTTGCGGATCCTCACCTTCTTGCGGTGCCTGGCAACGTTGCTCTTGACTCTCATCGGAACACTCTCATGGGAGGCGCGGCCGGCTCAGGCCCGGCCCAGCAGCCGCTTGACCGTCCGGGCCTGCCGGCCCGACACGAGCCCCGGCTGGCGGAGATTGCGCTTTCTCTTGGCCGTCTTGTGGGAGTTCAGATGCTGCTTGCCCGCCTTGTTGCGGCGCACCTTCCCCTTCTTGGTGATCTTGAACCGCTTCTGGACGGACTTGTTCGTCTTCAGCTTCGGCACCGTACTCCTCCCGGAAGCGGACCGCCTCCGCGGGGAAAAACGTGGATCTTAGGTCTCTCGCGGTGCCCGGTCCAGGAATTCCCCCTCGCCGCCGCCGGAAACCTCTCCGCTACTGGATCCGGTTCAGGAGGAGGGTCATCCGCCGGCCCTCCATCTTCGGGGCGCGTTCCACCGAGGAGACCTCGGAGAGCTCCGCGGCGAAGCGCATGAGGAGGTTCCGGCCCAGGTCCAGGTGGGCCATCTCCCGTCCCCGGAAGAGCAGGGTGACCTGGACCTTGTTGCCCTGCTCCAGGAACCGGCGCGCCCGATCGAGCTTCACCTGGAAGTCGTGCTCATCCGTCTTCGGCCGGAGACGGATCCCCTTGATCCGGATCTTGTGCTGCCTCTCCCGCGCCTTCTGCTGCTTCTTCCGCTGCTCGTACTTGTACTTCCCGTAGTCCATCAGGCGGCAGACCGGCGGCCGCGCCTGAGGCGCCACCTCGACCAGGTCGAGCCCGGCCTCCCGGGCCCGGGCCAGCGCCGTCTCGGTGGGAACGATCCCGACCTGCTCGCCCTCTTCGCCGATCAGGCGGACCTCCGGTACCCGGATCCGCTCGTTCATGCGAGGTTCCTGGATGTTCCTGGCCATGCACCTCCCTTTCGAAACGTTTCCTCGGATCAGGCGCCGCGCCCGCGTGCCTCCGCGAGCACCCGCTTCTCGAACTCCTCGAAGGGGAACGATCCGAGATCCCCTTCGTCCCGGCTCCGCACGGAGACCGTCTTCTCCTCCATCTCGCGCCCGCCCACGATCAGCATGTAGGGCACCTTCTGGAGCACCGCATCGCGGATCTTCCGCCCCACCTTCTCGTTCCGGGAGTCCCACTCCACCCGCACTCCCGCCTCCCGGAGACGGCGTGTCACCGTCCGCCCGTACTCCGCCTGGGCGTCGGTGATGTTCATCACCACCACCTGCACCGGGGCCAGCCACACCGGGAGCTTGCCCGCGAAGTGCTCCAGGAGCACCGCGATGAACCGCTCCGGCGACCCGAAGACGGCCCGGTGGACCATGACCGGCCTTCGCCGGCTGCCGTCGGACGCCACGTACTCGAGGTCGAAGCGCTCCGGCATGGCGAAGTCTACCTGAATCGTCCCGCACTGCCAGCGCCGGTTCAGGCTGTCGCGCAGGTGAAAGTCGATCTTCGGCCCGTAGAAGGCCCCCTCTCCGGGGTTCAGCACGTAGGCCACCCCCCGGGCCTCGAGCGCCTCCCGCAAGGCGGTGGTGGCCCGCTCCCACATCTCCTCCGAGCCGATGGATCCGGACTCGGGACGGGTGGAGAGCTCCACCTCCACCTCGGGGAATCCGAAGTCCCGGTAGGTCTCGTAGACGATCTCCATCACCCCGATGATCTCGTCCTTGAGCTGCCCCGGAGTGCAGTAGATGTGCGCATCGTCGATGCAGAACGACCGCACCCGGGTGAGCCCGCCGAGCACGCCGGAGAGCTCGTTGCGGTGGACGAGGCCCACCTCCGTGAGCCGCAGCGGCAGGTCGCGGTAGGAGTGCATCTCGCTCCGGTAGAGCAGGTTGTGCCCCGGGCAGTTCATCGGCTTCAGGGCGAAGCGGCCCTCCTCCAGGTCCACGAAGAACATGTGGTCCTTGTAGTGGTCGTAGTGGCCGGATCGCTTCCAGAGCTCCTCCGACATGACCAGGGGGGTGCGGACGATGCGGTACCCCCTCGCCCGGTGGACCTCGTAGAAGTAGTCGAGGAGGATGCCGTAGAGGGTGGCCCCCTTCTCGTGCCAGAACACCTGCCCCGGCGCCTCGGGGTGGAAGGAGAAGAGCCCCGTCTCCACGCCGATGCGGCGGTGGTCCCGCTTCTTCCGCTCCTCGAGCATCCGCAGGTGCTCCGCCAGGTCCTTCTCGTGAAAGAAGGCGGTGCCGTAGATGCGGGAGAGGGCGGCGTTCTCCGCGCTTCCCTTCCAGTACGCCGCCGAGGTCCGGAGCAGCCGGAAGGCCCGGATCTCACCCGTGGCAGCCACGTGCGGCCCCTCGCAGAGGTCCTGGAACTCCCCGCTCCGGTAGAACGAGACCCGGTCCCCGGGAATGTCGGCCAGGTGCTCCACCTTCAGCTCCTCCCCCCGCGAGGAGAGGATGCGCCGGGCCTCCTCCTTGTCGCACTCGAAGCGCTCGTAGGGCAGATCCTCCCCCGCGATCCGGCGCATCTCCTCCTCGATGGCCTCGAAGTCCTCCTCGCGGAAGGGCCGGTCCGTCTGGAAGTCGTAGTAGAATCCTTCCTCCACGGGGGGCCCGAACGCGAGACGGGCCTCCGGGCGGAGGCGCTTCACGGCCATGGCCATGAGGTGAGCCGCCGAGTGCCGGAGCACGGGGAGAGCTTCCGGATCCCGCGGCGTGAGGATGCGGACCCGACAGTCCGCCTCCAGGGCGGTCCGCCGGTCCACGAGCCGGCCGTCGACCTCTCCCGCCACGCAGGCCCGGCCCAGGCCGGGGCCGATCTCCGCCGCCAGCTCCGCCACGGTGGTTCCCGCCGGCACCTCGAGGCTGGAGCCGTCCGGCAAGGTCACCCGCACTCGTCTCTCCTGCTCCATGGTCTCCGTCGCTCCCGAAAGGCCCGGGACCGGGCGCCGATCCGCGCTCCGGAAGGAACCCGCCATCCTACCAGCGGTTCGGAAAAGACAAACTTCGCCGCCGCCGGGAATGCCCCAGGCCGCCTCCCCCGCCCCTTCCGGGAGGCCCGAGGCGAAGGAGGCCGCCGCCTCCCGCGAGGCGGCGGCCTCCCTGTGCTCCTTCCGGCCCGCCCCCGTCCGAAGAAGATGTACGGGATGA
>JAOZQC010000184.1:6272-6705 GCA_029932425.1 Planctomycetota bacterium
GCGGGGGAGGATCCGCCTCCCCCGGCGAAAGAGGACAGCGCGGGCGTGCCCGTCGCACTACGGCTGCGGGCGTGCCCGCGCTGTGAGCCTTCCCGGCCCGCACCCGTCAGAAGAAGATGTACGGGATGACCAGGCGGTCGATGGAAGGTTGCTGGTTCGTCGACTCGTTCCCCTTGAAGCCCACGTGGAAGCGGACGAAGCGGAGCCCGTTGATCTTCACCAGGTCATCCACCCAGGCGGAGACGTTCGCGGGATCGGCGTGACCGGGGTTCAGGGGGTCCTCGGTGGCTCCCTGGAAGGTGATCGTGGTCTGCGTCCCCGCGGGCTGGGAGGCCAGGTCGGGGAAGAGCACCAGGTCCAGGAACTGGGGCGACTTGATCCCGGTGTCGTACCACTTCGACTGCGCCTCCGACTGGCTCACCAGGTAGTAGAA
>JAOZQC010000185.1 GCA_029932425.1 Planctomycetota bacterium
CCCGTCGGCGCTCACCTGGAGGGCGTACTCTCCGGGCGAGAGGGACGCGAAGCGATACCGGCCGTCCCCGTCCGTGGTGACGCTCTCCTGCATCCCCCCCCACGCTCCCCGGGGGAGGGCGGCCACCACGGCGCCCGGAACCGGCTTCCCGTCGCTCTCCCGGGTGACCCGGCCCGCGAGCGGCAGCCCCCGGAGGAGCTCCACGTCGGCCCGCACGCGGCTGCCCGGCGAGAGGTAGATCTGCTGCCGGATCGCCCCCGGGGGCGGGTAGCGCGCGTACCCCTCGGCGAGCACCTCGAAGGAGCTGACGTTCCCCGCGGGGAGGCCCTCCAGGCGGTAGTTCCCCTCCTCGTCCGAGAGGGCCACCGCGGCGGCCGTGCGGCCCCCGCGCGCGGTCCGCACCGCGGCCCGGACCTCCGCCCCCGCCACCGGCTTCCCCTGCTTGTCGCGGACCGTCCCCTCCAGCGTCGCCCCCTCCCCGAGCACGATGTCGTAGGTCTCGAGATCGGGCACCGCCACCGCCCCCCCGGGCACGGCGGGCCGGCCCTCCGGCACCACCATGAGCACCGCGGAGCCCGGCGGCAGGTTCGTGAAGCGGTACCGGCCCTCCTCGTCCAGCTCCGAGGCCATGCGGAGGAAGGAGGCGCCCCACGCGAAGGAGGTGGAGCTGGGGAGGATGAGGACCGTCCCCCGGACCGGTCCTCCCGCGGACTCCGTGACCGTGCCGGAGAGCGGGAACCCCTTCCCGAGCCGGATGATCACCGGCTCGCCCGCGGTCTCCGGGGAGATGGTCTTCTGCACCCCCGCCACGGCGTAGCCCTCGGCCCGGGCGGCGATGGAGTAGTAGCCCGCGGGAAGCCCGGAGAACCGCGCCTCGCCCTTCTCGTCCGCCTTCGCCTCGTACAGGGGAGTGGGAATCCGGGTGGCCTCCACCATGCGGTCGAGCCAGCTCTGCACCCGCCGGTCCCCCGTCCTGCCCCGGGAGGAGTAGAGCCGCACCGCCGCCCCCGGCACCGGCGCCTCCCGGCCGTCCACCACCCTCACCAGGAAGGAGACCGCGTGCTCGAGGAACAGATCCCCCAGGTCGGTGGCCTCGGCGTTGAGGACCACCACGTCCGGGCGCCGCACGGGGGCGAACTCTCCGTGGGCCAGGGTCACCACGTAACCCTCGCCTGCGGGAAGCTCCTCGAAGACGAACCGTCCGTCCCGTCCCGTCACCCCGTCCCGGGGCGCGAAGGCCCCGGGCCCCCCCGCCAGGTGCACCACCACGTCCGCCACCGGCTCCCGCGTCTTGAAGAGGACCACGCGCCCCACGATCCGGCCCCGGCCGTGACCCGCCCTCCCCTCTTTCGGGGCCGGAGGAGCGGGCGGCGCCGCATCCTCCGCCTCCGGGCGCGGGGCGGCCCGGCTCGCGGTCTCCTCCCCGGAACCCGGCCGGCGGGCACCCCCGAGCCCGAACCACGCCCCGGCCCCCACCACGAGGGCCACGAGCCCGGCCAGCAGCACGATGGAACGGTTGCCCTGCATCTCACTCCCTCGATCCGACCATTCTAACCGCTCATACGCATCGCGCCGGCCGGGGTTCACTTTCCCCGGCCCGGGCGCGGGCGGGACGGGGAGAGCGGGCCGGCCTTCCGGGAGGACCCCCCCGGGGCCTCATCCTTGAACGGGCGCGGAAGGGGATGCTATCTTGCCTTCCCTGCGCAAGCGGGGTGGGCAGGTAGATTTACGACCGGAAGCAGTGGAGAGCGGAAGGAGGCGGCCCTGGACTCCCAGGTTCCAGCCGCGAGACCTTTTCCCTCGGGCCCCGGGGGAGTCGAGTTGACCTACGATCACGAGGGCCGGGAGGTGAGTCCCGGCCACCGGGGGGCCTCCCTCGCCGTCATCGGGGAGGGGCCGCACGCCCTGGTCCTCCGGGGGCGGACGGGGGGCGGCGAGATCGCCCTGAAGATCCAGAAGGAGAGCTCTCCCTGGCTGAACCCCGGCACCGACGCCCGGTGGAGGCGCGAGCACCAGACGCTCTCCACGCTGGGGGGCGAGGAGCCGGGTCTCGTGGGGCTGGAGCCGGTCCCCGGCTTCGACTCGGAGGCCGGCCCCCCGCGGTTCGAGCCCCTGTTCCTCTGCCGGGAGAAGGGGCTCCTCTTCCACCTCCCCTGCCCCCGGTGTCTGAGGGTCCACGTCCTCGGGGACTGCCGGGACGACGCCGCCCTGGCGGCGGCGGGGCTGCCCACGTGGTCCTCCTCCAAGGAGCGCTTCGTCTGGTGCACCGCCTGCGGCCGGGAGGACCCGGTCTTCTACGTCCGCAAGGAGCGGGGACTCCCGGGCCCCATCGAGGACCTCACCCTGCTCATCCGCGGGCTCCGGTCCGTGGTGGACCGGGGGCGTGACGAGGAGCCCATCCCCTCCGAGCTCCTCACCGGCCTCGAGCAGGACTTCCCCTGCCTGACCTGCGACCAGCGGGCCGCCTGCTACCCCCGCGGGGACCCGAAGAAGCAGGGGCTGGCGGAGGTGCGGCTCCAGCCCGTGTCCATGAACGAGTTCTACGCCTTCCCGCTGCCCCTGTGCGCCCTCCGCTTCGACGAGGCGGCGGACCTCTTCTCGGGAGAGGACGCGGGCGGCCTTCTCCGGCGCCACGGGAAGACCTGGAACACGCCGGCGCTGCGACGCCTCCGGGAGGAGGCGATCCGGGGCGGGCGACCGCCGGACCCGCTCCAGGCGCTCGCCGCCCGCCTCGACCTCTGCCACCAGGCGGCGCAGTGCGCCCATCGCCTCCACGTGAACACCGGCCGGCCCCACCTGGGGCTGTCCCCCGCCCATCTCCTCGTGCAGGTGGAGGAGGGGGATCTCCCGGTGGTGCGGCTCGCGGCCCCGGAGGCGGGCCGCCCGGTCCGGGGCCTCCTCCTGGCTCCCCCGGATCCCCTCCCGCCCTACGCCGCCCCCGCCCTGCTCGACGAGCGCTTCGGCCGGGAGATCCAGGTGCGGATCCACGTGCAGAAGGTCTGGTCGAGCAGCGGGGACACCTTCTTCTCCGCGGAGCTCCACGGGGACGGGCTCCCCGGCGACCTCATCGGCGAGAACGACCAGGTGCGGATCTCGATCCGGGAGTCGGGCTGGGAGAACGTGGAGATCTGGGGCCAGGTGGCTCCCACGGACCTGGCGGAGGCGGCGCGCGGGAGGCTGCCCGTGATGACCGCCCCCACCCCGCTTCCCGTGGAGCTGGTGAACGATCTCAAGGAGGCGCGGGGGCAGAAGCCCCTCTTCGGCACCGCCGTCGTGTACCGGGACCACGGCCTCGCCTTCGACGTCCACGCCCTGGGCATGCTCTTCTTCCGCGCGCTCCTCGTGAACGGCGTGCAGAGCTGGGAGCGGGTGCTGGAGGAGCTGGTCCTCCCCGTCTCCGCGAGCCTGGAGCTCCTGGCCGCGAACCGCCCGGACGCGGGGCTCGACGACTTCCGGGAGATGCTCCTGGACGAGCTGGCCCGGCCCCCCGCGGCGCGCCTGGCCGCCCCCGCCAACGTGTGGCACGCCCCGGACGAGGTGACGGAGGATCTCCCCCGGGAGGCCTGGTTCCGCCTTCTCACCATCGCCTTCCGGGCCGCCACCTTCATTCCCGGGTTCAGCTACCTGGACAGCGACCGGGCGGAGGTCGGCGAGGACGTGGGGGCCCCCACCCGGGCCATCCTCTCCGACCTGGAGGAGGTGCGCGAGGAGGTGGAGGCGGCGCTTCCCCTGGCGGGGGCGGTGGTGGAGGAGGAAGAGGAGGACGTGGTGGCCATGCGTCCCCTCAGCGCCGAGGAGGCGGAGAACATCACGGGGGAGATCGAGAGCCGCTACGCCGCCGAGGTGGAGCGCCTCCGCGAGGCCCTGGAGGCGAGCGAGAACGCCCGGCGCGCCCTCTCCGAGGCCTGGGCGGCGTTCTACCGGGGGATCACGGGGCTGCCGGATCCCGGAGAGCCTCCCCGGGACGCGGAGGACGGGCGCGTCACCCTCCTCACCACCACCGCCGAGGAGTCCATCGAGTGCATCACCCAGGTCTTCAAGGGCATCGCCCGCTTCGGGGGGGACGAGCTCGGGGAGAACGTCCCCAAGATCCGGGTGATGATCCAGGACGCCCTCCACGCCCTCGACCGGGAGGGAGGGGACCCCGCGAAGCAGACGCGGAGGATCAAGCGCCAGCTCAAGGCCCTCCGCATGTTCCTCTTCGCGGTGGTCCAGACCTTCCTCGAGGCCCACGGGCACGCCACCAAGCTCGGGACCCGGAACCTCATGCAGCTCCTCGAGAAGGGGCTCTTCGAGCCGGTGGTGAAGGGGCGGAGGGAGCGCGAGCCGGACGCGAAGGAGATCCAGCGCCGGTTCCAGGAGATCGCGGCGTCCCTGCCGGAGAAGCACCACCGCATCTTCCAGCCGTTCTTCCAGAAGTACGTACAGGAGAAACTGAAGAAGATCATGTGAGAAGGAGGGAGAGATGAAGGCGACCTTGACGGGCGCGGCGCTGGGGATCCTCCTCGTCGCCGCGGGCGCGTGCGGCACGTTCGGCTACGATCCCGAGGACCCGGTGACCATCCGGACCCAGGCTCCGGCCAACCTGAACTTCTACGGCGGCCAGGCCCACGCCCTGGATCTCTACATCTACCGCGTCCACGAGCCGACCTCGTTCCAGGCCAGCCCCCCCGCGAAGCTCGCGGCTCTCTCCGACGAGGTGCGGGGCGGCTCGCCCCTGGGGCGGTGGACGGTGAACCCCGGGATGATGACGAGGCTGGAGATCGGCCCCATGGAGGAGGACCGGTACGAGTGGGTGGGCGTCTTCGCCGCCTACCGGGAGCCCCGCGGCAACCTCATCGCCACCGCCGCCATCCCCACCGACGGAAAGCTCAAGCTCGTGCTCGATTCGAACGGAATCGTGAAGTTCGTGGAAGACTAGTCCCCCGCTCTCGCGCGAAAGGACAGATCCGTGAGTGAACCCCTGACGCCGGTCCACTGGAACGAGGGGCTGTTCCTCAGGCCGCACCACCTCCAGGAGAGCGACGCCCACACGGCCCGCTTCGTCGCCTACCACCTGAACGCGGCCGCCCCCTACCACTACGGGGTCCGCGAGATCGAGGTGGACGAGGGGCGGCTGGAGGACGGGCTCTTCGTGATCCGGAAGCTGGAGCTCATCCTGCCCTCCGGGGAGGTGATCCAGGTCCCGGAGAACACGAAGGTGCAGCCGCGCAAGATCGTGGAGCCCGGGCCGGGCCGGGAGTCCAAGCTCAAGGTCTACTTCGCGGTGCGGCGCTTCCGGGAGCAGGAACCCAACATCTCGTTCGAGGGCGTCGAGGACCCCGACCCCGCCCGCTACGTGGTGGACCGGAAGCTCGTCTTCGACCGGAACACGGGCCGGAACTCCCAGGAGCTGGAGTTCAACTACCTGAACGGACGGATCTTCTTCGAGGACGAGCCGATGGAGGAGTTCGACGCCCTCCCCATCGCCGAGCTCGTGCCCCCGGAGGTGGGCCTGCCCCTCTCCCGGCTCTCGAAGCATTACATCCCCCCCTGCGTGCAGGTGAAGGCCTCGCGGGTGCTCCGGGAGTCGATCCGCCAGCTCCACTCCGCGGCGGCGGCGAAGGCCGCGCGCCTGGCTTCCCGGGCGGACGCGGAGGGCGTGCGCTCCGGGGAGGTCGTGCACGGGGAGGTGCTCTCCCTCTGGAAGCTCCACACGATCAACGGCTACCTCCCCTACCTCCGGGAGGCGGTGGAGACGGGAGCCACGCACCCCTATCCCCTCTTCGTGGAGCTCTGCCGCCTGGCGGGTCAGCTCGCCTCCTTCTCCGCCACCCAGGCCGCGGTGGAGCTGCCCGACTACGACCACCACGACCCGGAGCAGAGCTACGGCGCCCTTCTCCCCATCATCCACCGCCTCCTCGACGAGCTGATCCCCTCGAACTTCGCGCGGATCCCGCTCGTGCAGGAAGGGTTCCGGTACACCGGGGACCTCCGGGAGGAGTGGCTGGAGCTCAAGAACCGCTTCTACGTGGCGATCCGGTCCAACGTCCCCGACGCCCTGGTGGAGCGCTGGTTCCGGGGGACCACGAAGATCGCCGCCAAGCCCAACATCGATCGCATCGTGGAGCAGCGCCTGCGGGGAGTGCCCACCATGCGGTGCGAGCGTCCCCGGGTCCTGCCGCCCCGCGAGGGCATCGTCTGGTTCGAGCTCCAGCGGGACAGCCAGGACTGGGTGGACGTCCGCGCGGACCGCACCATCGCGATCCACCTGGCCGCCGAGGCGGGGATGACGCCGGAGGCCCTGGCGGCGGTGGTCCTGGAGCTGTACGTCGTATTCGCATGAACGGGGAGCATCCACGGGAAGGCCGGATCCACGGGATCCATGGGAGAAGGTGATGGGAAGACTCGACATCCCCCAGATCTCGAAGGGCTTCTTCGCCACGGTGATGCCGTTCCGCACCGAGGAGGGGCGCGCCCGCTACGACGCCGCGGAGTTCCGGCGGACGGTGCAGGAGGTCCTGGCCGCCCAGGAGGCGGCGGCGGGAGCGCGGCGCATCGACTTCGAGATCTACGACGACGCCAAGTACGCCATGGTGGGGCTCGTGGACGAGCTGGCCATCGTCTCGGACTGGGCCTGGCGCAACGACTGGGCGCAGGAGCCGCTGGAGCTCACCATCTTCAACTCCAACGTGGCGGGGGACGACTTCTTCG
>JAOZQC010000186.1 GCA_029932425.1 Planctomycetota bacterium
GGCGAGCGTGAAGTCCACGCCCTCCACCCGCGTCACGCGGGCCCGGAGGAAGGCGGGCTCCTCGAACCGGATCTCGAACCAGTCCCGGTCCCCGGCCTCCTTGACGGTGGCCTTCACCGTGCAGGAACCGGGGAGCGGCATGGCCTCCCGGGGCAGGTCGTTGGGCTCCGTCTCCGCCAGGGGGCCGGGGTCCTCGCCGGAGCGGGCGGAAGGAAGGAGCAGGAGGGCGGCCAGCGAGAGGGCGGCCGCGAGCACGGCTCGTCTCGGCATGGGGGGGATCCTCCGGCCGGGACCGTGCCCGCCCTCTGGAGCGGTCCGGCCGCCGGCGGTAGACTGGGGTCCGGGGGTCCGTGTGGGAGGGCATCATAACGCAGGGGGGTCGCATGAAGCACCGGGTTCCGAAGGTCGGTCACGTTCTCGTTCTCGCCGGTTGCGTGCTCCTCCTGCAGGGAGCGGGGGCGGAGGCGGCGATGGACGCCGGGGCCGCCCGGCCCTTGGACTACGGGACGTGGCTGGCCTCGATCGCGGCCGCGCCGGAGGCGGCGCTCGAGGCGGTCCGGGCGCGCATCTCCTTTCGGCCCTACCGGGGGCCCGTGAAGGGGGCGCGGGGCGCCTTCACGGACGGGACGGCCAACTCCCGGGACGCCTCCGAGCTCCTGCTGGCGGTGCTCCGGGCCAAGGGCTTCGAGGGACGGCTCGTCCGGGGCGTTCTCGCGGACGCGGACGCGAGGGCGCTCCTGGCGGCCGTCTTCGGGGACCGGAAGGCGCCGCCCGAGGTGCGGGAGAAGCTTCCCGGCGGCGACGCCCACCCCCTCGCGGACGCGCGGCTCCTCGCCGCGGTCCGGCTCCACACCTGGGTCCAGGTGCGGGAGGGCGGGCACTGGGTGGACCTGGATCCCGTGCGGCCCGGAGGCCCGCCGCGGGAGGGGCCCGCGGGGAAGCCCGCGCCCCCGGGGCCCGCCCCCCGGCGGCTCGCGATCGACGTCCGGGTGCGCCGGCAGGGCCCGGCGGCGGCCCGGACGGTGCTGCACTTCGAGAGGGACGTGCGCGATCTCCAGGGCCGGCGCATCTCCTACCTGCACGAGGGCCTGGCCCCGGAGTCCCGGTCGGACAAGCCCGCCCCCGAGATGCTCCGGCCCCTGCTGGTGGTGGGGGACCGGGTGCTGCGGGGCCGGCCGTTCTCGGCCCGACCCGTGGCCGGAGGGAAGCGGCCCGGCGCTCGCCTGGGGGATCTGTTCGGCCACCTGGGGGGCGCGCCGGAAGGGAAGCTCGAGTCGGTGTGGATGGACCTGCGCCTCACGGGGGGGGGACGACCCGGGCGGCGGGAGCGGCGGTATCTCTACATCGCGGGGGAGGACGGTCTCGATCGGCTCGACGACATCACCTCCTACTGCGTGACGTTCGGAGCGCCGCCCGCGGGCCTGCTCCGGAAGCTCGCGGAGAGTGCCGCGAAACGGGCGGAAGAGGCGAAGGACCTCCGGCTCCCCGCGGCCGGGAAGCTCACGAAAGAGCAGGAGAAGCGGGCCGCGGCGCTGTTCCTCGGGGCCCTGGACGCCACGGCGGCGGCCGCGTGCTGGGTCGCGGACCGGACCCATCGCCTGCTCGCCCCCCTCGACTCCGCCCTCGGCACCGTCTCCGACTACGGCGACGCCCGGGTCATCGGGGTCTCTCTCGATCCCCGCCGGGGGAGGATCGGCGCGGACTTGGTCTTCGATTCGGTCGTGACCTGGGCCGGCCCCGGGACGCGGGCGTCGGCCGCCCTGGCCCTGCGGACGGCCCGGGGGCGCCTGGCCGCGGAGGTGGAGGGGGCCGCCCTCGCCGGGCTCCTCCCTCCGCGGGAGGGGGAGGTTCCGGGAAGGTGCTCCGCGGGCATGGTCTTCGCGGCGGCGGAGAGGGCGAAGACGGGCATCCGGGTCCTGGCCCGGGAGAACCGGGGGGAGATCGGGAAGCTCCCGCTCTCCCGGGTGGCGAAGAGGATCCTCGGAGAGCGCATCGCCGAGGGCCGGCTGGTGGTGATCCCCGCGGCGCCGGTGGAGGTGGGGGGAAGGAAGGCGCTCGCCTGGTACGAGATCGACCGCACCACGGGCGAGTGGCGGGGGGTCTCTCCGGACGGACGCCACCAGGACGTGGTGGAGTTGCGCCCCCTCTACGAGGAGGTGGCCTTCGGAGTGGGCGTCTGCCTGAGCTACATCATGGCCTTCAGCGGGCAGCTCTACAACTTCGCGGGATCCATGCTGAAGAACATCGGGTCGCCGGGGACGACCTACCGGGCGGTTCTGGCCCGGGCGCTCGCGGACTCCCTGAACACGACCTGGTACCTGAACCAGCTCCCCCAGGCGTTCGGGGACTTCGTGGGGGCCATCAGCGGGCCCCAGAAGATCCCCCTGGCCCTCGCGGCGGGACAGGCCGCGCTGGAGGGGGGGGTGCTCCAGGCCTACCTCTTCCTCCGGGCGAACTTCCGGCGGTAGAGGGGGTGCGCTACCTCGGGCCGTAGACCTCCACCCGCCCCCGGGCGAAGAGGCACAGGTGGCGGAGCGGCAGGCTGGTGGAGACGAAGTCTCCGCCGAAGCCCTCGGGGGCGATGCGCTGGAGGATCTTCCCCGTGGCCTTGTCGAGGATCAGGGCGGAGTAGGTCCAGGCGTTGTCCCCGAAGTGGAAGCTGTTCACGCGGTAGATCACGGTCCGCGCGGTGAGGAGGGGCTTGGCGGTGGCGCTGCGGGCGGCCACGAGCGGCACGCGCCAGAGGATCTCCCCCGTGCGGAGGTCCCGGGCCTCCGCGAGGTAGGTGCGGTCCCGCTTGCGCTTGCGGACCACGTAGGTCCGGGTGTCGTCCGCCGCCTCGCTCTCGTAGAGGAGGGGGGCCTGGGGGTCCCGGGGCACGGACCACCGGATCCGTCCTTCGGGGGCGCCGAGGAACGCCAGGACGTCCTCGCTGTCCTCGAAGACCACCCCTCCCGCGGCGGGAACCCCCGAGCGCAGGACGCGCCCGCCGGGAAGGGTGCCGGCCCCGAGCCGGGCTCCCGACACGATGTCGCGGAACTCGAAGTCCGCACCCCCGTGGAGTACGAAGAGCTTGTCCCCGTCGATGAGGAGGGGCTCCCGGTAGAGGGACCGCGGCTCCATGTCCACGCGGAACCGGGTGCGGCCCGTGGCGGTGTCCATGACCGTGACCCCCGCGGGATCGATGGCCGCCACCGCCACCGACTCCTCCGTGACCAGGAGGATGCCGAAGAGCTGGTGGTCCGGGAAGGGTCGCGACCAGACGATGTCCCCCGTCCGCGGGGAGACGGCGAGGAGCGACATGTCCGTCTGGTCGCGCCGGCCCGCCCCCAGCACGAAGACCAGCCCCGCGGAGGTGCGCACGGCCCGCACGAGAGCGTCGTTCTCCCTCTCCCAGAGCACCTTGCCGGTGGCGGGGTCCAGGCCCGCGAGGCCGGTCTGGTTCACGAGGACCAGGGTCCCCTCCGCGAACGCGGCGCGGGTGATCATGCCGTTCATGCCGCGCTGCCAGAGGGTCCGGCCGGTCCGCGCCTCCACCGCCCGGAGCACGCCGTTCGTCCCCAGGAGGAGGACGTCCTCGGCCCCGGGAGGGACGGGACCCTCGGGCTTCAGGGGCATGACGTAGGAGCTCTCTCCCTCGTCGCGGCCCCAGAGCCGGACCAGGGGCAGATCGATCCGGATGCCCTCCTCCGAGAGAGAGCGGAACTTCTCCCCGGCGAGCTTCTTCCTCGCCCAGGCCCCCGCCGCGGTGGGGCGTCCGTCCACCTCGAGGGAGGCGTCCGGGTACCGGCGCACGAGCCGGAGGAGCACCGCCCGGGCGGAGACGAGGAACCCCCTCGCCTCGAGGGCCTCGGCCAGGAGGTGGAGGATCTCGGGACGGGCGGTGGAGCCGGGGAACTCGGCGAGGAGCCGCCGGAGGGTGGTGGTGGCGACGCGGTAGTCCCCCCGCTCGATCCAGTAGCGGCCCAGGGCCACCGCCGCCCGGGCCGCGGCGCGGCTGTTGGGGTACCGTTCCACCACGGAGGCGATCTTCTCCGGCGACCCCTCCCTCCGGGCCTCCTCGAGGAGGTCCGCCGCCGCCTTCTCGAACCGGGCGTAGACCCCGCGCCCGTTCTCCGCGAGGATCCGGGCGATCCTCCGCCGGGCGTACACCTGCGACTCCGGCCCCGAGGGGAGCTCCCGGCGCGGGTAGGAGACCAGGATCCGGTTCAGGTGGCCGACGGCCTCCTCGGGCCGTCCCGACGCCAGGGCCAGGTCCGCGAGCCGGACGAGGGCGTACAGGCCCGCCGGCACCCGTCCCAGGCCGGGAAACGAGGTCACCACCCCGCCCAGCTCGCGCTCCAGGCGCTCGTAGGCGGCCCGGACGGCGGCCGGGTCGCCCGCGAAACGGTGGACCTCCACGAGGGCGAGGATCGCCTCCACCCGGTCCTCGCCGGTGACCGCGGCGTCGAGGGCGGCGCGGAACAGCGCGAGGGCGGTCTCCCGGTCCTTCTCCCGGAAGGCGGCGCGCCCGCGCCTCATCCGGATCTCGAAGAGGCCCCGGCGGGCGGTCCTGTCGACCCGGGCCGCCTCGTCCTCCGGGAGCCGGCGGGCCAGCTTCCGGACCCGCTCGTACTCCCGCACCGCGTCCTCGGGTCGCCGGGCCTGGGCGTAGACGCCGGCGAGCTCGAGGGCCACGTCCACGTCCTGCGGATCGGCCCGGGCCCGCCGCTCCAGGGCCCGGCAGATCCGATCGAGCAGGAAGTAGGCCGCGATGCTGCGCCGCCGGGAAACGAGGAGCGCTCCCCCGGCGGCCGTGAGGTTGCCTCCCCCGTGGAGGATCCGCGGGCGGTCCCCGCCGTCGCCCAGGGGGAGGGGGGCGAAGGAGAGCCGCCGGCCGCTCTCGGGGTCGAAGGCGTGGAGGCCGAGCTGGGTGGTGACGTACACCGCATCCCGGGCCACCAGGCCCCGGCCCCTCGCCTCCTCCCGCTCCTCGTCCGGGGCCCGGGCCGGGAAGCGCCCCTGCCTTTCCCCCCAGACCGTCTTGCCCGTGCGGCGGTCCACGGCGAAGACCCGGCTGCCCGCGAGGTAGATGACCCGTTCTCCGGCGCCGAGCAGGGTGGTGGCGTACTCGTCGTCCCGGGAGGGGTCGCCCCCGTGGAAGCGGAAGCGCAGGGTTCCGTCCGAGCGCCGGAGGGCCAGGAGCTCCCGGGAGTCGGTGGGGGTGAAGTAGACCGTGTCCTCGGTGACCACGGGCGGGGCGTTGGTCCAGGTGTTCCGGCGCTCCTCCGTGGTGTGCCACCGGCTGGAGGCGGGGATGGGGATCTGGGGGTACCCCTTCATCCACAGGATCTCTCCGCTCCGGCGGTCGAGGGCCGCGGCCACCCCCAGGTTCGAGCAGACGTAGAGGACCCCGTCCCGCTCGGAGATCGCGCTGGGGGCGAGCTCCTTGATGGGCCGACCGAAGAGGTTCAGCTCCTGCTGCCCCGTGCAGAGCCGCGTCCGCCAGCGCACGCGCCCCGTCCTCGCGGACACGGAGAGGACGTCCAGGGTGTACCGCTGCTCCTGGCGGGAGGCCGTGACGTAGACGGAATCCCCCACCACGAGGGGCGGGGAGTTCTCGTTGGCGTCGAGGACCGCCGCGCCGGTGGGAGTCCCGCGGATCTCGGGATCGGCATGGCTCCAGATCACGCGGCCCGTCTCCTCGGAGAGCGCGAAGAGGCGGCGCTGGGGGATGTAGAAGATCACCGTCCGCCCCGCGAAGGTGCGGACCTCCCGCGGGAGCGTGGGGACCTCCACCTCGAGGTTCGCGTACACCACGCCGTCCCGCACCGCCAGGGCGTGGACGGTGGCCGGGTTGGTCTTGCCCTGGCTCGAGAGGAAGGGACCCTTGAACGACCAGACGGGCTTGCCGGTGTAGAGGTTCACCGCCTGCACCAGGGATCCGTTCTGGAAGAAGACCGTGCCCCGATCGATCACGGGGAAGATCGGGAAGGTGGTGGAGAGGAGGTCCACCGACTCCCACTGCCCGATTCTCCGGGTGTAGAGGTCCTCGTCCCGCTCCCGGTAGCGGGTGGGTATGCTCCACTGGAAGGAGCCGATCTTCGAGAGAGGGGGGACGGGGGATTCGCGGGACGCGGTGCGCCCGAAGAGGGGCCAGCGGTCGGCGCCCTCCCCGGCCTCCCCCCCCGCCGGGGCGTTCTTCTCCACCTCCGCCAGGAACTCCGCCGCCGGGACCTCCCGGCCGCCCACCCGGATGCGGGTGCCGGGAGCCCGGAGCGAGGGGTGCGTCTCGAGGAGCCGGCGGTAGCCGGCGGGGTCCCCGGCCCGGAGGCGGGCGAAGGCGAGGAGGGCGAGGTCGGTGAGGGAGGCCCGCGCCGGGAAGTCCCGGAGGAGGGCCGCCAGGTGGTACGCGGCGTCGCCGGGCCTCCCCTCCTCGAGGTCCAGCACGGCCACCGCCCGGAGGGCGGGGGGGCCCTCCCCGGAGAGGTAGAAACGGCGGATGACCTCGAGGAGGAGACCGCGGTTCCGCTGTTCGGCGGCGCGGGCGAGGAGCCGCCGGGCTTCCGGTCCCGACATCCGGCGGTAGGTCTCGATCCCCTCGGGGGGGAGGGAGCGGAGGAAGGAGTGGACGAAGCTCCGCACCCCCACGAAGCGCTCCGCGCGGGGGTCCACGAGGATCACCCGGTCGGTGTAGAAGTCGAG
>JAOZQC010000187.1 GCA_029932425.1 Planctomycetota bacterium
CCGGACCCCGCGAAGGATCCCCCCGCTCCCTTCCCCGATCATCGATCGTCGCCCTCACCGCTCCCGGCACCGACATCCGTGTCCGCCGCGTTCCCGATCTCGCCGCGTCCCGCGCAAGTGTACCGCTTCGGCGGGGTTGAGAATCCTCGGGATTCCCGGAAGCGAACACCCGGCGGCCGGAGGACGCCGTGGCGTAGGCCCCGTCTTGTTTCGTTGTCACCCAGTGCCACCACCGGTACCCATCCCGCGGTTTCTCGAGGGTGCAGGCCATGCGCGTCTCGACATCCTCCGGGAGAAGGAGGTCGAGGTGGACCGGCTCGGGCCGGCGGTCCTCGAGGCCCTGAGAGGAGCCCTCGTGCGGGCGGGGTCTCCGTTCCCGCGGCCGCGCCCCTCTCGGGGTCCGAAAGGGAAAGGGGGCCGCAAGCCCGCGGGCTCCTGCGACCCCCTGGTGTGTCCTGGTAGCGGCGGCTGGACTTGAACCAGCGACCCGGGGCTTATGAATCCCCTGCTCTACCACCTGAGCTACGCCGCCACCGTGGTTCCCGGCGACGACCCATGGTAGAAACCGCGGGGACCCGGTCAAGTTCGATCGCCACCACCGGCGGCCGCCCCGGAAGGCTCCTCCCCCGCCGCCGGATCTCACTTCCCCCCGAGGGCCTTGCGGAGGACCTCCAGCACCTTCTCGCGGCCTCCCTCCCCGGAGGCCGGATCGTACTTCACGTCGATCCCGGTGATCTCCCGCACCAGGGCCAGCGCCGCCGCCAGGTCCCCGGGCTTCTTGCCGGACACCCACCGGAGCAGGGCCGCGTGCGCCGCGGGGCCCAGCTTCTTCAGGGCCGCCGCCGCCTCCTTCCGGGCCGCGGCGTCTCCGCCGTCGAGCCGGGCCACGAGGTCGGCGGGCGCCGGGGCCGGCGGCCCGCGCTTCGCGCGCGCCTCCCGGTCGATCGCCGCCGCCTGCTTGCCGTACTTCGGGTCCTCCAGGAGCGACTTCACGCCCTCGATGGCCTCCGCGTACCGGCCGAGGGCCACGTCGGCGCGGGCCAGCTCCAGCCGGGCCCTCTCCTTGGCGCCGGGAGGCGCCTTCTCCAGGGCGAGCACCGGGGCGAGCACCTCCGCCACCCGCGCCGGGGCGCCCGTGAGGCGCAGGAGCCGGGCGAGGAGCAGCGGGCGCTCCACCCCCCCCACGTCCCCGGGAACCTGCCGCATCGCCTCCAGGGCCTTCGCGGGATCCCCCCGCGCGTCGAGACAGCGTGCCGCCAGGAACGCCAGCTCGCCCTTCACCCGCGGCGGCCACTCGAGGTCCTTCTTCGCGAGGACGAGCCCCGCGGCCTCCGCGCACCGCCCCGGCTTCCCCGCCTCGTACAGCGCCCGCACCAGCTCCACGGCCTCCCCCACCTGTCCCCGGGCCAGGAGGTCGGAGACGAGGTAGCTGCGGACGGTGGCCCTCCAGAACGCGTCCTCGCCCAGGAGCCCCGCCACCATCGGGATCGCGGCCGCGTGGCGGAGTTTCAAGAGGGAGAGGGCCGCCGCCGTCCTCACCCCCCCGTCCGCCTCGCCCTCCCCGAGACGCCCGCGGAGGAGGTCGATCACCTGGTCGGTGACCTCCGGCGCGCGCCCGAGCTGGGTGGCGGCCACGAACCGCACGCTCCGCTCCGGGTCCCGGAGCCCCAGCTCGGCGAGGGCCCCCACCGCCGCCGGATCCCCGACCTGCACCCCGATCAGGCCGATGGCGCTGGCCGCCTCCTCCCGCACCGCCTTCTCGGGATGCGAGCGCAGGAGCTCGCGGAGGGTGGGGATGCTCGAGAGCATCTTCGGGTACTTCTTCTTGAGGAGCAGGATCAGGCGCCGCACCACCTCGACGGACGGATCCCCCACCTTGAGCTTGTCCTGGATCCACTGGCCGATCCCGTCGTCGATCCTCTCGATGGCGTCCAGGATCTCGAGGCGGAACGCGGGGTTGCGGGAGCCGAGCATGTCGTAGCGACGGCTGAGCGCGCGCACCGCCCTCGGATCCCGCATCTCGCCCAGGGCGGCCACCGCCGCCGAGCGGACCTCGGGCTCCGGACTGTCGAGGTGGTGGGTGATCGCCGCCAGCACCCGGCCCCGTCCGTCCTCGTCCAGGGCGGGCGCCAGGACCTTCACCGCCGCGAGAAGGGCCACCATCACGGGGATCGAGGTCTCCCGCTCCAGCCCCCCCAGGAGCGCCGCCGCCGCCTTCTTCCGGGCCTCCTCCGCACCCTCCTTCTCCCGCTCCTCGAAGGGATAGGTGGCGAGCCTCTCCGCCCCGAGCCGCCTCAGCTCCTCGCTCTCGCGGCAGCCGAGGTACAGGTCGATCACCCGTTCCAGGCGGGCATCGGGGAGCAGCGCCCGGGCGAACTGCTCGAGGAGACGCGCGACCTTGGGGTGGTCCTTCCGCCCCCGTGCCTCCCGCAGCAGATCGGTGAGGATCCGCTCGCGGCTCTTCCCCCGGTTCGCCTCCCACCACTTCTCGGCCTCGCCGGGGCCGGTGAAGCGGACGGGGACGACCAGGTACAGGGCGTCCCGGGCGGCCACGGACACGGCGTCCCGCGCCTCCTTCCACAGGGCGATGAGGGGGCCCACCGCGTCGAGGGAGAGGGTCTCCCCCATGAGGGTCACGGCGAGCGCGCGCCGCGACCCCTCCATCTCCTCGTCCCGAGCCAGCCGGGCCAGAGCGAGGATCAGGGCCGGGCTCCGCGCGATCCGAAACGCGTCCCGGGCCCGGAGCCCCAGCTCGCTCCGCCCCTCCGCCGCCACCAGGTCGAGAACGGAGGGGAGGAGGCCCGCCTCCGGATCCGCGAGGGCGCCGGTGATCACGGCCAGGCGCAGCTCCCGGGGCCGGGAGGGGTTCTGGAGGATCCGGGCCAGGCCCCTCCGGGCCTCGGCGTCGCGGGAGGCGAGCAGCCGCATCACCACCTGGGCCCGGTAGGAGAGGGGCCTGGTCTCGTCGGAGAGCTGTTCGAGAAGCCCGGCCGCGGGGGAGGAAGGCTCCTCTCCGGCGGCGGAGGAAACCGCGGTGAGGGCGAGGAGAATCGGGAGGAGAAGGAGACCGATGAGAAGGAGACCTCGAGACTTCATGTTCCCTCTGCCGGGCGGCGGGCGGCCGACGAAGAAGATCCGCGCCGGATTGTAGCACGCCCGCCGAGAACCCGCCCCATTCACGCGCGGGCCCGCTCCCCCCGGGCCCCGGCGGGACGGGGGAAGACGGATCCGGGTCAGGAGCGCAGGGCCCTCTCGAGCTCCTCCGCCACCTCCTCCGGGGGGCCGCGACCGGAGTCGATCTCCAGGTCCGCGAGGGATTCCCAGACCGGGCGCCGGCGCGCGAGGAGCTCCCCGATCTCCCGCTCGGGCGGCTTCCCGGTGAGCGACGGTCGATCCGAACCCCGGATGCGCTCCGCGAGCACCTCCTCCGCCGCCGCCAGGAGGACCACCCGGGGCCGGAAACGGGCCACCAGTTCCCGGGCCCGGGGGGAGTCCAGCGCCCCGCCGCCCACCGCCAGGACGAGACCGGGCCTGAGCAGCGCCCGCTCGAGCTCCCGGCGCTCCCGCTCCCGGAACCCCGCTTCCCCCTCCTCCCGGAAGAGATCGGGGATGCTCCGGCCTGCCTCCCTCTCGATCTCGGCGTCGAGGTCGAGGAAGGGGCGGCCGAGCCGGGCGGAGAGGAGGCGGCCCACGGTGGTCTTCCCCGCCCCCCGCATCCCCACCAGCATCACCGTCCTCCGCGCCTCGAGCGCCCGGACCCCCTCCTCCCGGAGCCCCGGGGGGACCGCTCCTCCGAACCAGATCTCGATCTGGCGCGCTCCCTGCCGGGCGAGCATCTCGATCCCGGGAACCACCCGGCAGCCCTTCTCCCCGGCCTCCCGGAGGAGACGGGTCTCGAGGGGGTTGTAGACGGCGTCGAAGACCACGTGCTTCGGCCGCAGGAACTCCGCGGGGACGGGGGTCTCGTGGCACCGCGGCCATTGCCCCACCGGTGTGGCGTTGACCACGAGGTCCACCTCCTCGGGGTCCAGCTCCGCCAGCGACCCCGTGCGGGCTCCCACCTCCCGGGCCAGGCGGTCGGCCCTCCGCCGCGTGCGGTTGACGATCGTCAGGCGGGCTCCGGCCTCCGCGAGCCCCAGGGCGAGGGCGCGGGCGGCTCCGCCCGCGCCGAGGAGCACGGCGTGCAGGCCGTCGAGGGAGGGAAGCACGGCGTGCAGCGCGTCCAGGGCTCCCCCGAGGTCCGTGTTGTCCCCCACCAGCCGGTCCCCGCGGCGGACCACGGTGTTCACCGCCCCCACCCTTTCCGCGTCCCCCGCCAGGGCGTGGAGCAGGGGGATCACCGTCTCCTTCAGGGGGATCGTCACCGCCGCTCCCACCGCCTCCAGCTCTCCCAGGGCGGCGAGGACGGGCCCGGGGTCCTCCGCCTCGAAGGGGACGTAGAGAGCGGGGATCGACGCGCGGGCGAAGGCGCGGTTCATCATCCGGGGGCTCACGCTGTGGTCGAGGTTCCCTCCCAGGAGCAGGATCACGGAGGCGGAGGAGAGATCCCGGTCCAGGCGGTAGTCCGTGACGAGGGACCGGAGCGTGGGCTGGCCTGGCGCCGCGGCCGCCCCCGCGGAGCCGTACACGATGGCGGATCCGAAGCGCGCGGCCAGGATCCGCCCCGGCCGTCCCGCCCGGCCCAGGGGATGGGCGGCGAGCGGGAAGTCCGCCCCGCGGAGGGCGCGGAGGAGCCGGAGCACGTCCTCCGGTCCCCGGGCCGCGGTCACCAGCTTGGCCACCGCCGCTCCCCGGTCCCGGAGCCTCGCGAGGAGGGCCTCGAGATCGCGGGGAGTGCCCTCGAAGTCGTGGTGGGAGACGATGCGCTTCGCGGGCCCGGCGTCGAACCGGTCCGCCGCCCGGAGCTCGATGTCGACCCAGGCCGCCCCGGCGTCGACCCCGCGGCGGAGCAGGGCCAGCCGTTCCTTCTCCGTCCCGCGGAAGAGTCCTCCGTCCTCCTCCGCGCGACAGGTGACGATCACCGGCCGGGGGGCCATCGCCACCAGCGCCTCGGGCTCCGGGCGGGGCAGGGCGTCCAGGCGGATCTCCAGGAGATCCGCGAAGGGAGCGGCCCGGAGCATGGCGACCCGGGCCTCCTCGAAGCCGGTCTCGAAGACGGTGGCGCAGAGAAGCGGCCGGCTCACGACGCCCCCCCCGGGGCCGGGTGGCCCACGGCCGCCGCCCGCACCATCCCCTGCGCGTTCCACCTCCGGGCCACCTCCCTCGCGCGTTCCTCCCCCGCCACCGCCGCGAAGAACGTGCTCCCGGCCCCGGAGAGAAGGAGCGGTTCCTCCGGGGCGAGCGCCGCGGCCAGCGCCTCCCGGATCCCCGCGAGACGGGGCTCCACGCGGAGCGCCGCCTCCTCCAGCCGGTTCCCGAGGAAGGGGCCGAGCGCCGCGAGTTCCGCCCCCGGGAGCCGCCGCAAGAGCTCCTCCGGCGAGCGCGGCCGGGAGGGCGCGCGCACCGCCTCGTACACGGCCCCCGTGGCCACCCCGAAGGGGGGCGTTCCCAGGACGAGGTGCCCGGGACGAGGCCCCCGCACGAAGGCCACGCTCTCCCCCCGGCCCCGGGCGAGGGCGGTGCCGCCCCCGGGATCCTCCCCCCCCGCGTCGCGCCCGGCCAGGAGCGCGAGGAGGAAGAACGGGACGTCGGAACCCACCGCCGCGGCGGCGGGCAGGAGATCCTCCCCGGAGAGGTCCGGTCGAAAGAGGTCCCGCAGAGCCACCAGCGTCCCCGCGGCGTCGCTCGACCCGCCGCCCAGGCCCCCCGCCGCCGGGATCCGCTTTCGCAGGCGGATCCCCACCCCCTCCTCCCGCCCGAACCGCGCCGAGAAGGTCTCCGCCGCCCGGACCACCAGGTTCCCGCGCCCCGCGGGGAGATCCGCCCCCTCCACCTCGAGCCGGATCCCCCCGCCTCCCCGCTCCGCCTCGAGGGTGTCGGAGAGCGCCACCGTCCGGAGCACGGTGCGCACCTCGTGGAAGCCGTCGGGACGCCGGGAGATCACCTCGAGGAAGAGGTTCACCTTGGCGGGGCAGGCGACGCGGATCCGGCTCCCGCCGTCCATGTCATCCGGTCATCCGGACGATCCGGTTCTCCGCGTCGAGGATGGCGACCTTCGGGCGATGCGTCCGGATCTCCTCCTCGTCCACGAGACCGAAGGCCATGACGATCACGCGGTCCCCCGGCACGGCGAGCCTCGCCGCCGCCCCGTTCACGCAGATGACCCCGCTCCCCGGCTCCCCCTCGAAGAGGTAGGTCGTGAAGCGCGCCCCGTTCTCCAGGTTCGCCACGAGCACCCTCTCGTGGGGGACGAGATCCACGGCGTCGAGCAGCTCGCGGTCCACGGTGAGACTGCCCTCGTAGTCCAGGCGGGACTCCGTCACCCGGGCCAGGTGCAGCTTCGCTCGTAACACGGAACGCCACATGCCGCCAGTGTAGGACACCACGCGCCGGGGGGGATCTTTTTGCCGGATCCCGGGGCCGGCCCGCGCCGCCCGGCGGAGGGGAGGATGCGGGGCCGATCGGCGGCCGGGGGGCGCCCCCTGCGGCGCGCGTCCCGGTCCCCCCCGGGCCCTCCTCCGCGGGAGACCGAGGTTCGGAGCGGAGAAGGCGGGCTACCGGGACGCGGCCCACGCCCGCC
>JAOZQC010000188.1 GCA_029932425.1 Planctomycetota bacterium
AGAGGCCACGATCGACGGGACCCTGGACCGGGCGGAGCTCGAGTGGGACCCGCGGGCCGCCCTCTGCGTGGTCCTCGCCTCCGGGGGCTACCCGGGGAGCTACGAGACGGGAAAGCCGATCCACGGGCTCGAGAAGCTCGCGGGCCGGGAGGACGTGCTGGTCCACCACGCGGGAACCCGGCTCGAGGACGGGCAGCTCGTCACGTCCGGAGGCCGCGTGCTCGGTGTCACGGGCCTGGGCGACAGCCTGCGCGCGGCCCGGGACACGGCCTACGAGGCGGTGGCCCAGATCTCCTTCGAGGGGATGGTCTACCGGCGGGACATCGGGCACCGCGCCCTCTGACCGGGGCGGCGGCCCCGATCCCGGGATTCGGTTGTAACATGTTCCCGTGGTCCCACGTTTCCGGAGGTGACGTTCCACGGGAGGTCCCGGTGAGACGTACGGTCCTGCTTCTGGCGCTCCTCCTCGCCCTGGCCCCGGTCCGCGCCACGACGGCGGGCTCCGTTCCCCCGCGCCTGCGGGAGATGCTCCTCGTCCTCGAGCACCGCCTGGTGAACGTGGACTTCGAGAACGAGCCCCTGGCCGGCGTCCTCCGGTTCTTCCGGACCTGGACGGGCGTGAACCTGATCGAGTCGCCCGTTCTCCGCGCCGAGCGGGGTCCCGCCGAGCTGCGGGTCACCCTCACCCTGACGAAGGTGAGCGTGAAGACCGCCCTGGAGATCATCCTGGACCTCAAGGGGCTGGCCGCGGTGTACCGGCACGGGGTGATCATGATCACCACCCCGAAGGACGCCCGCGGGAAGCCGGTGCTCCGGCTCTACAACATCTCGGACCTGACGTTCCGCATCCGGGACTTCCCCGCGCCGGACCTCATGCTCCGGCCCGCGGGCTCCGAGGACTTCGGGAAGATCGCCGCCCCGGAGGAGGAGGGGCGCGAGCACGCCTTCGCGGATCCCGAGACCATCCTCGATCTCGTCCGGGACAACTGCGGGGCCGGCACCTGGGAGGACGAGGGCGTCTCCGCGAACGTCTTCGGGCGGTTCCTGGTGGTCCGCCAGTACCGCGCCGTGCACCGGGAGATCGGGAACCTGCTGGACCTGCTCCGGGCCTACCGCTAGGAGCGGACGGAAACGTGTGAGACCGCCGGGAGGGATTGCGGCGAAAGGGGCCTGCGCGCGTCCCCCCGGCGTCTCGATTCCCCCCCTCTCCGGACCGCCCGGCCCCGGGCCGCGCCCGGCCTCCGGGAGTGGCCCGCACCCGATCCCCTTGGCCTCGGGAGGAAGTGAGGATAAAATCAAATCTCAACAAGGATCGACGCCGCCGGTCCTGGAGATTCGGTTCCATGAAGAAAGAGCTCGAGACGGTCACGAAGTACCTGAAGTCGCATGACCTGAAGCTCACCCGGCAGCGCAAGAAGATCGTCGAGGTCGTCTTCTCGGCCCACGATCACTTCACCGCGGACGATCTCCACGACCGGCTGCGGAACATGGGGGCGGGCATCTCGAAGGCCACGATCTACCGCACCCTCTCCCTGCTTTGCGAGGCGGGGGTCGTGGAAGCGCGGGACTTCGGGCGCGGGCAGCTCTTCTACGAGCACACGCTCGGCCACGAGCACCACGACCACCTCATCTGCACGGGCTGCGGAAAGGTCGTGGAGTTCCGCAACCCGGAGCTGGTGAAGATCCGGAAACGCCTGGCCAAGGCCCGGGGCTTCACCGTGGAGTCGCACTCGCTCCGCATCTTCGGCAAGTGCAAGGCCTGCCGCTGAGGGACCTCGTTCGCGGCGGGGGCCGGGCCGGAGCGGATCGGCGGCGGGGTGGCGGGGGAATCGCCACGGGGGAGGGAACCCTGTACATCCCGCCGTCGTTCCGGGGGGAAGGGAGCCTCCGGGGGGCGGAATCCGTTTGTTGCCCGTATCGTGAACCGGAGGACATCGCCATGAAACGCTTCCTGCCGCCCGTGGGGCTCGCCTTCTTCCTTCTCCTCTCCGCCTGTTCCGGAGCGGAGGAGCCCGCCGTCGCGCCGCGCCCGGAGAAGGCGTCCGCCACGGTGGAGGACGCCCTGGCCGCCTACGATCGGGGGCTCGACTACCTGAAGACCCGTTTCGAAGGCAAGGACTTCGGGGACCCCGGTCTCACGGGACTCGCCACCGCGGCGTTCCTCCGGAGGCCGGGCGGCGTGCGCCCCGGCGACCGGGAGCTCGTGAAGAGCTGTCTCGACTCGCTCGTGGCCCACCAGAAGCCGAACGGGGGGATCTACGACCAGGCGCTCATGAACTACGTGACCTGTGCGGCGGTGATGGCCCTCGCGGAGGCGGAGGGCGAGGAGTACCGTAAGACCGCCGCCCGGGCCGCGGAGTTCCTGAAGACCCTCCAGAAGCCGAGCGGGGGAATCGGCTACAGCGACAAGCACCCGGACGAGTCCGATCTCTCCAACACCCAGTTCGCCGTGGAATCCCTGCGGAAAGCGGGCGTGCCGGTGTCCGACCCCGTCTTCTCGAAGGCCCTCAAGTTCCTCCAGTCCGTGCAGAACCGCACCGAGTCCAACCGCACCGAGTACTCCCTGAAGGACGGGCGGATCGTGGCCGTCCAGGACGACGGGGGTGCCTACTACAAGCCCTCCGAGTCGAAGGCCGGGATCCGCAAGCTGCCCGACGGGCGGATCGCCTTCCGGTCCTACGGGTCCATGACCTACGCCCTCCTCAAGTGTTACCTGCTGGCGGGGCTGCCGAAGGACGATCCCCGCGTCCAGGCCGCGGTGAAGTGGATCAAGGACCACTACACGGTGGAGGAGAACCCGGGCTTCGACACCCGCAAGGACCCCCGCGCCGGCCAGCAGGGCTACTTCTACTACCTCTACACCATGGCCAAGGCGCTCGACCTGCTCGGGGAGACGAGGATCATCGACGCCGACGGCATCGCCCGGGACTGGCGCGCGGACCTGCGTGCCGCGCTCCTCTCCCGGCAGCGGGAGGACGGATCCTGGAAGAACGAGCACTCCCGATGGATGGAGGCCGACCCCCTCATCGCCACCTCCTACGCCCTCACCGCGCTCTCCTACTGCACGGAGTAGCGCCGGTCGCGGCCGCGCTGGGGGCCGGGGCGCTCGTCCGGCCCGAGCAGGCGGTCCATCGCCTGGCCTTCCTGGCCTTCTGCGGCGCGGCGGCGGCGGTGGTGTGGGGCCCCCTCCTGGGCACGGGGCCGGAGCCCCGGGCCCGCACCGCGGCCGCCGCGGCGGGCCTCGCCGCGACCCTCCCGGCCTGCGCCGCCGTCTGGGGAGGGGACGCCGGCGGAGCCCTGGCGGCGGGTCTCGCCGTGGCCGCCTTCCTCGTCCTGCTTTCGGGGACGGCGCGGGGCGCGGGGCGGCTCCTTCGCTCTCCGGCCAGAGGACTCGTTCTTTCCGCGGCCCTGGGGGCCTGCTTCGCCGCCTCCTTCCACCTGGGCGACCCGTTCCTCGAGTGGGGAGGGAGCGGCGCCCCCTCCCGCCTCGCCCTCGGGATCCTCCACTGGGTCAACCCCCTCTCGGGCGCCGTGGGGGACGGGCTCTCCCTGGACTGGCTCCGCTTCCCCATCATGTACAGCGGGCTCCCGGGAACGGTGGGAGGGGGACTCTCCGCGGCCCAGTACTACCGGTTCTCGTACGCACCCTGGTGGGGGATCCTCCTCGCCCACGGAGGCGCCGGGAGCCTCCTTCTCGCCCTGCCCCGGCGGCGGCGGTGACGGGGGATCGCTCCCCCGCCGGCGGGACTTCGGCGAAAACCGTGGTTCGCGGCCGGGGGGGCGGGCTACACTCGGACCATGGAAGAGGTTGCCCCCGACCTCTCTCTCCACGTGGAGGGCGAGGAGTGCCCCCTGAACTATGTCCGCGCGAAGCTCGGGCTGGAGCGGCTGGGCGAGGGCCGGGTGCTCGAGGTCTTCGTCTCGGGGGGGGAGGCGGCGCGGAACGTGCCCCGGAGCGTCCGGGAGGAGGGGCACGAGGTCCTGGCCGTGGAACCCGCGGGAGGGGATCGGGTGAGGGTGTTGATCCGGAAGAGGGAGGGCTGCCGTGGCGCGTAGGAAGGTGTTCCTGTCTTTCCCGCAGAAGCTGGTCTCCGAGCCGATCCTGTGGCAGATCGGGCAGGAGTTCGAGATCGTGACGAACATCCGCGGGGCCAGCATCACCGACGAGGTCGCCCACCTGGCCCTCCTCCTGGAAGGGGAGCCGGAGGAGCTGGATCGCGCCATCGGTTACCTCACGGAGCGGGGCGTCTCCGTGGAGCGGCTGGAGGACGCCGAGACGTAGGACCGGGCTGCTCCCGTCCGGCGGCGCCCGGTATGCGCGATCCCATCCCACTCTCCGAGGACCGGATCCGGAGGTACTCGCGCAACATCCTCCTCCGAGAGGTGGGCGGGCGCGGCCAGGAGAAGCTCCTCGCCGCCCGCGTGCTCCTCGTGGGGGCGGGCGGCCTCGGCTCCCCGGCGGGTCTCTACCTGGCCGCCGCGGGCGTGGGGACGATCGGGGTGGCGGACGGGGACGAGGTGGAGCTCTCGAACCTCCAGCGGCAGATCGCCCACGGAGTTCCGGACCTCGGCCGCGACAAGGCCGCTTCCCTGGCGGAGGCGCTGCATCGTCTCGACCCGGAGATCTCCGTCCCGACCCATCCCCGGGTGGAAGAGGGCCGCGTCCCGTTCGACGATTACGACCTGATCCTCGACTGCTCCGACAACTTCGAGACCCGCTACCTCGTGAACGACGAGGCCGTGCGGCGCGGCCTGCCGCTGGTGTCGGCGGCGGTGGTCCGGTTCGAGGGACAGCTCACCACGGTGCTCCCGGGAGAGGGGAGCCCCTGCTACCGCTGCCTCTACCCCACTCCGCCCGATCCGGAGTGCGCCACCTCGTGCGCCCGGGAAGGGGTGCTGGGCTCGGCGGCGGGGACGATGGGGACGCTGCAGGCCACGGAAGCCCTCAAGGTGATCCTCGGGGTGGGCCGTCCCCTGGCGGGGAGGCTGCTCCTGTACGACGCCCTGGAGCCGAGCGTCCGGATCGTCGGCTTCCGCCGGGACCCCTTCTGCCGGACCTGCGGAGAGGGGAAGGCCGGGCGCGGATTCAAGGAAGCGGGGGGCGGCGCCGAAGTATAGCATTGGTATGACGCTTCCCGCGGTGGGAAGCAGAAGGACATGCCCGGTTGTGGAAGGGGGCGCCCCCGAGGCGCCCCTTTCCACATCCCGGGCCTCGCGTTCCGCCGGGACCCGCCCCTCTCCCGAGGCGGGGGCCCGCGGCCGGGAACGTCTTTCCCGGAAGCGCTGCCCGGGAGGCGAGCCGGCCGGCTGCCCGGCGGGCCCGCTCTCGACCGGCGGCCGTCGTCCGGGACCGGGGCGCTGCGGGATCGTCCCCGAGACCAGGTTTCCCGTCAGGACGCACGGTTTTCGGCGGATCTCCCCGCCCCTGGCGGTGTGGCTCCTCGTCATCGACCTCGACGGGACGTGAAGGCATCCCGGGACGCGCGAAACCGGATCGGGACGCCGGAGCAGGGGCGACTCCTCGTCGCGCCCGGCCCTTTCCGACGATCTCCCGCCGAAGGCAGCCTGTGGTGGGCCACGGGTTCCGCGCTCCGGTGGAGCCGCGTCCCCACCGCCGGCCTGGAACCGTAGCCCGCCCCCCTGATGAGGAATGCGGGCTCATCGGGGGGTCGAGGGAGGGGTGGCCCCCGGGGAAGAAAGACGGGATCTCCCGGAATCCGCGCGTCCCGGGGAGAGGGGGTGGGTCAGTCGCCCTCCTCCTCCTCGTCCTCCCCCAGGTCGTACTCCTTGAGCTTGTAGCCCTCCGAGTACCACCAGATGTAGCGCCAGAGCACCACCCGGCGGATGTTCTTCACGGTGGGGTTCGACATGGGGCTCAGGATGTCGGTGACCAGCTTCATCGGGTTGCCGCAGATCTCCTCGAAGGTCTGCTCCACCTGGTAGACCATGGACTTGCCCGCGTCGGTCTTCCAGTCCGGGGTCTTCCGGAAGGCGCTGAGGATCCGCGGCACGGCCGGGCGTCCGATCTCCACCAGTCGCCGCTGAGCCCGCAGGGACGCCCCTCCCGCGTCGTAGTCGACGAGGGTCTTCACGAGATCGTCGATCTCCTTCCGGAGCTCGGGGGGCGTGTCGTCGAAGTGGGGGAGGTCCACCACGAGCAGGTCGAAGTCGTAGTGCCTGAGGATCCGCTGGGACAACCCGTAGAAGCCCCCCTCCGGGGGTTTGCTGTAGTCCGTGACCGGCTTCTTGGGCTTCTTCGGCGTCGCGGGGGTCCCGGGGGTGGAGCCGGGGCCGCCGGCCGCGGGGGCGGTCCCGGCCGGCGCGGCGGAGGAGCCGGGAGCGGTCCCGCCCGAGGTGTCCGTGGGAACGAGGGGCTTCACCGTCCCCGACCCGGGGGAAGGAGTCTCTCCCGGCGTGCCCGCAGCCACCGCGTCGGGGTTCTTGTAGAGGCCTCCGTCCTCCGGGGGCCCGGACTTCTCGCCGCCGGAGAGCACGAGGAGGAGCACCACCACCACCGCCGCGAGGCCGCCCGCGCCGAGCCCCACGTAGAGGCCGGTGTTCGACTTCGGGGGCGGCCCCCCCTCCTCGCCGCCCCGCCGGCTGCCGGGACGGCGGCGACCGGCGCGCGCGGGTCCCCGGCGTCCCGCCGCGGGGCGGGCGGCT
>JAOZQC010000189.1 GCA_029932425.1 Planctomycetota bacterium
TGAAGGCGTCGAACACGTCCACGGCCAGGAGCGCCGCCGCCCCCCGCAGGTATCGCCGCCGGTAGGGACGGCAGTAGCCGAGCATGTGGCGGAAGTTGCGCAGCAAGGAGACACCCTCGACGGCGGCGAGACCGGGCGGCGATCCGCCATGATAACCGCATCACGCGACGGGGTTCACCGGGGAGGGAGCCGCGGAGCCGACGAGGGGGACCGCGGGCACGGGCCGGAGGACCGTGGTGGGCGAGCCGGGATTCGAACCCGGACGGGGCGAAAGCCCCGGGGGATTTTAAGTCCCCGGTGTCTGCCGGTTCCACCACTCGCCCCGGGAACCCCTAGAAGAATGAAACATCGCTGACAGGCATAGCTTTTTCAGTTACTTGAAACATCGCTGAAACATCGCTGACAGGCACGGATGTTTCGGATTCCCCGTTCCCCCGCCCTGGGCGGGGACGCGGCGCCCGCTCGAATCTCGCGAGCGGCAGGGCATCTCCACGTTACCCCGCCCCGTTCCCGGCCTCGGCTCCGGGGGGAGCGACCCGTTCGCGGGAGGGATCGCGGCGGCGGTTCGGGGAGCCGGTCCCCCGGGGGTTTCCGCCGGGGCCGTCCCCGGCGATGGGGATCGCGCCGCGAAAGTTACAAATGACTCCCGCCTCCGTAGGTAACCTTCGTGGGTGGTGAACGGTCGAGGGAGCCGCTTTCGGATCGGGAACATCGCGGGACACGACGTGTACGTGGATCTCGTGATGATGGGCATCTTCGCTCTCTTCGTGCTGTGGGGCCGGACCCGGGAGGAGATGGCGCTCGGAGTCGCGTGGCTCGTGGGCGGGTTCCTCTCCGTGCTCGTCCACGAGCTGGGCCACGCGGAGGCGATCCGCCGCCTGAAACATCGCTGACAGGCATAGCTTTTTCAGTTACTTGAAACATCGCTGAAACATCGCTGACAGGCACGGATGTTTCGGATTCCCCGTTCCCCCGCCCTGGGCGGGGACGCGGCGCCCGCTCGAATCTCGCGAGCGGCAGGGCATCTCCACGTTACCCCGCCCCGTTCCCGGCCTCGGCTCCGGGGGGAGCGACCCGTTCGCGGGAGGGATCGCGGCGGCGGTTCGGGGAGCCGGTCCCCCGGGGGTTTCCGCCGGGGCCGTCCCCGGCGATGGGGATCGCGCCGCGAAAGTTACAAATGACTCCCGCCTCCGTAGGTAACCTTCGTGGGTGGTGAACGGTCGAGGGAGCCGCTTTCGGATCGGGAACATCGCGGGACACGACGTGTACGTGGATCTCGTGATGATGGGCATCTTCGCTCTCTTCGTGCTGTGGGGCCGGACCCGGGAGGAGATGGCGCTCGGAGTCGCGTGGCTCGTGGGCGGGTTCCTCTCCGTGCTCGTCCACGAGCTGGGCCACGCGGAGGCGATCCGCCGCCTGACCGGCCGGTACACCGCGGTGGTGGTGGGATGGGGCGGCTACGCCGTGCTCCCGGGGTACGTGTCGCCGCGGCACGACCTCCGGATCAGTCTCGCCGGACCGCTGGCGGGCTTCCTCCTCGGGGGCCTGGCCTGGCTGCTGTTCCTGGTGGTGGTGCCCGATCGGAGCGCCTGGCCCCCGCTCGTCTTCTACCGGGGGGAGAGCATCTGGATCCTCACCCTCCGGAGCATCGTCTGGCTGAGCATCGTCTGGGGGGCGGTGAACCTGGTCCCCGCGCGCCCCCTCGACGGCGGCCAGGCCCTGCGCGCCCTTCTCGTCATCCTCGGCGTGACCCCCTTCTCGGCCCGGAGGATCACCCGGAGGCTGGGGATGGCCGTGGCGGCGGCGGCGGCGGTGTGGGCGCTCTCGGAACGCGAGGTCTTCGTCGGCATCCTGGCCCTCCTCGTGCTCTTCTCGAACTTCGAGGAGGCCCGCGTGGAGGGCTTCTGACTCGTCCGGCGTGCGGGCGACGGCGGCAAAGCTGGTTCTGGGCACGGGCCCCCCTCGGAGTGCGGGGCCCGAGGAGAAACGAGGGCTGGGAGGCGAGCGATGGGCAACCCGGTGGTGGAACTGGCGAGCCGGGCGGGCCGGTACGAGGGGCCCGGCCGGAACGCGGCGGGAGAGGAGTATCGCGGCGAGCTCTCCATCGAGCCGGTCCTGGCCGGGGTGGGGGTGGTGCTCCGGGCCCGCGCCCTGGCGCCGGACGGCAGCGTCTACCACGAGGAGTACTCCCTCCTCGCCATGAGCCCCAGCGGCCGCCTCGGTATGTGGTCCCTGAACAGCCAGTCCCGGGCTCTCCTCATCCTCGAGTATCGCCGGGACGAGCCGGAGGAGGGCGCCGAGCACGGCTTCGTCTTCGGCAAGGGGTACCCCAACGACCGCGACTCCTACCGCATGGAAGTGACCTTCGATCTCTGGCCCGGGGGCGACATCACGCATCGCTTCGCCTGGGGCGTCCCGGGAGAGGAGTTCGGCGGCCGGTCCGCGGCGCGCCTCCACCGGTGCGAGTGAAGAGGGGTGGGCCTCCCGGCCGGCCCCTCTCCCCATCCGCGTCATCCACCGGCCGGGCCGCTTCTCTCCTCCGGCGAAAACCGTGCGTCCGGGCGGGGAACGCGGGCTATACTGGTGGGGACGGGAACGGTCCGGGGAGGACGAGATGAAGAGCCGGCTCGCCGCGGCGGCGATGATGATCGCCGTCGGCACCCTACTCTACCTGATCCGCCCCGCCCTCCTGGAGGCCGGGTGAGGCGGAGGCGGGTGTGCCCGCCCCAGCCCCGGGTCCCTGGGCGGATCCAACGGGCGGAAATCCCAGGCGACGCAGCAACGCGTGAAGGTGGACTGGCAGACCCTCCGCCTCGCGGAGCCGGGCCGCGACGGGTACGGGGAGACCGCCCGGCCCGTGGAGGAGGTGATCGAGGCCGCCGTGGCCCGGCGGCTCTCCTCCCGCCGGCCCACCCTGGTGTGGATCCTCGACGGCGAGGACGACCGGAAGAACGACCTCCTGGAGAAGAAGCTCTTCTCCGGCGAGTCGGTGGGCCTGGCCCTGAAACGGTTCACCTGTCTCCTCGGCGACGTGCAGACCATCCCCGACGAGCGCCGGGCCGCGCGCCTGGCCCGCCGCCTCCCGCTCCTCTACTTCTATGATCCGGGAGGGAAGCTCTTCGCCCGGCTCTCCGGCAGGCGGGCCGCCTCCCGGGCCGCGGTCTCCGGGCGGATCGGGAAGCTCTGGAACCTCTCCTTCGAGATGTCCCTCAAGACGTACACGAAGCGGATGAGCTCGATCCTGGACCGCCTGGACCGGGTCGAGGGGAAGAAGCTGCTCCTGGCCGCCAAGAAGGAGAGGGCGGCGGGCGATCCCGCAAAGCTCGGGAAGCTCGAGAAGGAGGAGAGGAAGATCCGCGCCGAGGAGGAGAAGGTGCTCCGGGAGGAGCGCGAGCTCCTCTCGGCCTGCCGCTTGAGAGCGGAGTTCCGCTCCCCGGACCGCGACTGAACGCGGCCCGGGAGGCGGTCGCCCGGGACCGCCGGGAGGGGCTTCCCTTCCGCTTCCCGCTTTTTTCCTTCTCCATCTCCGGGTCGCGTCCGTCAACGTGAGAGTGGGCGACCGGGGGATTTCCCCGGCCCGGCGCCCGGCCCCCGTCGGCGCCGGCGTTTCCCGGATCCCGACTTCCCAGGGAGCCAGACCGATGCTGAAGAGATCCGTTCTCGCCGTGTTGCTCGTCCTCCTCGCGTTCTCGCCCGGGGTCACCGCCCGGGAACGCGGCCGGGACGAGCTGAGAAGGGACATGGAGTTCGCGAAGGAGCAGGTCTACCCGGCCCTCGTGAACATCTCCGTGGTGGCCCAGCGGTACTCGGGGGGACGTTCCCAGCGGTTCCCCGCGGCGGGAAGCGGCGTGATCGTGAGCCCCGCGGGCCACGTGGTCACCAACTTCCACGTGGCGGGAGACACCACCCGGATCGTGTGCCGCCTTCCCTCGAAGGAGTCCATCGAGGCCGAGGTGGTCGCCCACGATCCCCTCACCGACATCTCGATCCTGAAGCTCAAGCTCGAGACGCGGAAGAACCGCAACGCCCCGATACCCTTCGCCCGCATCGGGGACTCGGACGAGCTCGAGGTGGGGGACTACGTGCTGGCCATGGGCAACCCCCTGACGCTCTCGTCCTCCATGACCCTGGGGATCGTGAGCAACCCCCGGCGGGTGTTCACCTCCTTCACCGGTTCGGAGATCCAGGAGCTCGACCTCGGGGAGGGCCAGCTCACGGGGACCTTCACCCGGTGGATCCAGCACGATGCGCTGATCCTTCCCGGCAACAGCGGCGGCCCCCTGGTGAACATGAAGGGCGAGGTGGTGGGCATCAACGAGCTGGGGGGCGGCGGCGTGGCTTTCGCCATCCCCAGCAACCTGGTGAAGCACGTGCTGAACCAGGCGCTCACCTACGGCGAGATCATCCGGGGCTGGGTGGGGGTCACCATCTACCCCGTGGAGAAGATGGGGCTGGACCACGGGGTGCTCGTGGCCTCCGTGCAGCGAGGCGGTCCCGCGGCGAAGGCGGGGATCGAGCCCGGGGACGTGATCCTCGCCCTCGACGGGAACCCCGCGAACGCGGTCTACTTCGACGAGATCCCGGAGATGTACGCCAAGTTCGCGGAGTACGCGCCGGGGACCCGCGTGAAGGTGCGGCTCCGGCGCGGGGACGGGGAGGTGGTGGAGACCTCTCTCGTGGTGGAGCGGATGCAGAAGTACCTGGCCGACGAGAAGCTGGTGGGGGAGCTGGGGCTCACGGTCCGCGACATCACGGGGCCCATGGCCCTCATGCGCCGCTACCCGAACGCGGAGGGCGTCCTCGTCACCGGCGTTCGACCCGGCCGGCCCGCCGACCTGGCGAAGCCGAAGCTCCGGCGGGGTGACGTGATCGTGGAGCTGGCGGGGAAGCCCGTGAAGGACTACGCGGCCTTCCGCTCCATCGTGAAGGGACTCGGAAAGCGGGACGACATCCTGGTGGAGCTGCGCCGCCGGGACGAGATCGTGGTCACCGTCCTCGACACCACGGAGAGGAAGAAGCCCCGCGCGGGCGGGGAGCTGCCCAAGGCCTGGATCGGGATCCGCACCCAGGTCCTCACCCCGGACGTGGCGAAGGCGCTGGGGCTCGGCAAGACCCGGGGCTTCCGCATCACCCAGGTCTTCCCCCGGACGGAGGCGGAGCGGGCGGGGCTCTCCGTGGGGGACGTGATCACCGCCCTCAACGGCAAGCCCCTCCGCGCCTTCCGGATCCAGGACGCGGAGATGCTGGTCCGCCGCGTGGAGAACCTGGACATCGGGGATCGGGCCCGCCTCACGGTCCTCCGGGACGGCGAGGAGAAGGAGATCGAGGTCGTGCTCCAGGAGACGCCGAAGACGGCGGCGGAGGTGAAGACCGCGGAGGACGACTTCCTCGAGTACAAGGTGCGGGAGATCACGTTCGCGGACCGGATCCGCCACCGCTGGCCCATGGACCGGAAGGGGCTCCTGGTCACGCAGGTCGTGAACGGGGGCTGGGCGAACCTGGCCGGGCTCCGGGCGGGCGACCTCATCCAGAAGATCAACGGGGTGAAGATGGAGACCGTCAAGGACTTCGAGAAGATGGTGAAGCGGATCGGGAAGGAGAAGCCCTACCCGGTGTCGATCTTCGTGATCCGCGGCTACCGGACGGCGTTCGTGTTCGCCCAGCCGGACTACCAGGACTGAAGAGACCGGAAAGGACAGGGATCATGAAGACGGCATTCGCAGGGACCGCGGCGCTCCTGGCGCTGTTGCTGGCGGCCGCTCCGCTCCCCGCCGGGGAGGAGACGGCCGGGGCGAAGAGGGGGAACGTCTGGCAGGAGAGGTTGGACGCGGTGGCCCCCTCCATCGTATCCGTGAAGTTCGTCCTGAACCTCCGGGTGACGATGATCGGCCGGGGGGAGATGCCCGCCCAGGAGCGCAACGTGGAGGCCCGGGGGGTGCTCGTGAACGACCGGGGCCTGGTCCTCACCAGCAACACCACGTTCAACCCCCAGCTCGGTTTCCCTCCCCAGTTCCGCAACCGGATCGAGGTGAAGTCCACCCACCGGGAGCTCCGCGTGCTCTTCGGCAACGAGGAGGAGGAGTACGAGGCCCAGATCGTGGCCCGGGACTCCAAGCTGGGCCTGGCCTTCATCCAGATCCTCGATCTGAAGGGCCGGAAGGTCGCCCCCGTGGACTTCAAGGACGGCGGCGTGCTCCGGGTCGGCCAGGACCTCTACGGGGTCACCCGGCTCCCGCGCGGGTTCGACTGCGCGCCCATGCTCGGCAAGCTCACGGTCACGGCCCGCGTGGAGAAGCCCCGGGAGATGTGGGCCATCGCCGGAAGCTTCGGGGGCATGGGGCTCCCCGTCTTCGACCTCTCCGACCGCCCCGTGGGCGTCCTCAGCGTGCAGCACGCCGCGGGGGGGGCGGGCGGCGGCGGCTCGGCGACCTTCCTCCTCCCCGCCCGCAAGGTCCGCACGAGCATCGAACAGGCCGAGAAGCGCGCGGAGGAGATCCTCGAGGAGGCGAAGGAGAAGAAGGCCGAGGAGGCCGCCCCGGAGAAGGAGGGGGAGGAGGAGAAGCCCGGAGAGGGCGGGGAGAAGAAGCCGGGCGGCGGCGAGGAGAAGACGCCCGGGGGATCGGGCGGCAAGTAGACCCCGGCGGGAGCGCGGGCCGCC
>JAOZQC010000190.1 GCA_029932425.1 Planctomycetota bacterium
AGGCTCGTCCTCCACGATCAGGATCCGCGCGGCCATTCGGCACCTACCTCCTCTCCGGCCGGGGGGCCGGCGTCCGGTCCGTCCCGAAGGGGTGGCACGTGCTGCAGAGCGAGAGCCCGGGGAGTTCCCGGCCCGCCTTCCGGTCCTCCTCCCGGTGGCAGCCGAGACAGAGCCCGTGCAGCGCCTGGTAGTACCCCGGCGCCGCGTACCGGGAGCCCGGCGCGGGCTCCCTCACCCGGCTCCCCGGGACCACCAGGTCCCGGTGACACTCCCCGCAGCCCGTGGTGTGGGCGCGCGTCTTCGGGAGGGCGGGGTCCGGGTGGCACTCCGCGCAGGCCCGGTTCCCGCCCGTGTAGTCCACGTGGCGCGCGTGATCGAAGAGCTCCGTCTCGAGGTACTCGTCCCGGTGGCACTCGAAGCAGGAGGTCTCCCGGTCCAGGGGGCGGTTCAGGTGATGGCAGGTCGCGCAGGACCCCTCTTTCTCGAATCGCCTCGCGTGGTCGTCGTGGTCGAAGAGCGCCATCCGCCCCGCGCGGTTCCCGTCGATGAGGAAGACCTCCCGGGCCCCCGGGGTCCCGGGGGCGGCGAGGGCGAGCATCTTCCCCGGCGGCGACGCCCGCTCCGCGGTCACCGCGAGGACGCGCCGGGCGGAGCGGACCGGGGTGCGCTCGGGCCGGGCCCCGCGGGCCGCGCCCTGGGGCAGGAGGGCGAAGGCGAGGGCGGCTCCCACCACGAAGAGGCCCGTGGAGGTCCGGGCGGTGGCGAGCGGCGGGCCCATGGTGCGCCAGTCCGGACCGGGCGCCGGGGCGGCGGGATCCGTCTCGACCGGCTCGTAGACCCGGAAGTTCTCCACGAAGAAGAAGAAGGCGAGGGTGGCCGCCGAGACCACTCCCAGGCTGGTGAGGATCTCCTCGAAGGAGGGGAAGTAGCCGGTCTCGGTGAGGGTGAGACCGGAGAGTCCTCCCACATCGATGCGGTTCAGGACGAAGCCCGCCACCACGGAGCCCGCCGCGGCCAGCAGGGCGGGGCCGCCGCGGCGGGCGGGCCCGCCGAGGACCAGCGCCGCGGGGATCCCCACCGTGAGGAGGAGCTCGAAGACGAAGAGGGCCGTCTCCCATCCGGCGCCGAAGGCCGCGATCCGGCCGGAGACGGCGAGGTCGCCGAGCCGGACGGCGCCGTAGAGGAGGAGGACCACGGCCATGGGGATCGAGAGGCGGGAGAGCAGCCGGTCCTCGGGAGGCCTCCGGTAGAGCCAGGAGGTCACCTTCGATTCGAAGGTGACCATGGCGAGACCCAGCCCCACCGCGGAGACGAAGAAGAGCACGGGCTGGATCGGCGTCTCCCAGAGGGGGTGCACCCGCCCGCTGGTGATGAGGAACAGAGACCCCAGGGAGGACTGGTGGAGCGTGGAGAGCATGATCCCCAGGATCACCAGGGGGAGCGTGAAGGACTTGATCGTCCGGGCCAGGCGGTGGTAGCGGGAGGTCTCGAGCGGCACGGGCAGGAACTCCAGGGCCAGCACCGAGAGGTAGAGCATCACGCACCACGCCACCTCGAAGAGCACGGAGTGGGGGTTCCAGTAGAACATGGGGCGCCAGATGTTCCAGGGGCGCCCGATGTCGAAGAGGAGGCCGCCCGCCACCGCCGCGTAGCCCAGGAACGCGGTGAGGATGGCGGGGCGGAGCAGCGGCCGGAACTCCTCTCTCCGGAAGCAGTAGACGGTGGCCGCGAGCACGAACCCCCCCGCGGCCAGGGCCACCCCGCCCATGACGTCGAACCCGATCCAGAGACCCCAGGGGGTGCGGTCCGTGAGATCGGTGACGAGCCCGAGACCGCCCAGGAAGCGGGCCACGGCCACCACCGCGGCCGCCCCGGTGACGAACCACAGGACGCCCTTCACGTTCCGGACCCGGCGGCTTCTCGCGTTCATCGGCCGTCCCCCTCCCCTTCCGCCGCGGCCCTCTCCTCCCTCAGCCGATCCCTCCGGCCCAGGAACCAGCGGAAGCCGATCATGGCCGCCCCCATGCCCACGAAGGCGAAGGGGACGGCGTGCATCGCCCCCGCCGTCCGCTCCGGCAGGGGCTCCTCGGGGACGGTGGGGGGCAGGCGGATGTCCACGTCCGAGATCGTGAGGACCCCCGTGCCGCCGGCCTCCGTCTCTCCGTAGACGTGGGGGAGGTACCGGCCGGGCGCGGCCCGGATGCGCTGGTGGGCCATGGCGAGGAGCGCGTCCCGGTCCCGGCCGAAGACGGTGGCCCCCGTGGGGCACGCGGCGGTGCAGCCCGGCTCCTCGATCTCCCCCGACTGCACGCGATCGTGGCAGAGGATGCACTTCCGGACCTCGGGGGCGGCGGAATCCCAGGAGTAGCGCGGGATCCGGAAGGGGCAGGCCATCATGCAGTACCGGCAACCCATGCAGATCGAGGGGTCGTAGACCACCGCCCCCTCGGGGCTCTTCGTGAGGGCTCCCACGGGGCAGGCGGAGGCGCAGGCGGGGTCCAGGCAATGCCGGCACTGCCGCCTCACGTAGCGATCCCGGGAGAGCCGGTCCACGGTGGTCCAGCGGGTGGCGGAGAGATCGTCGATCCGGTCCTGCCAGGGCCAGGGCCGGTCCTCTCCCGTTCCGTTCAGCTCCTTGCAGGCGCGGACGCAGGCCTCGCAGCCGATGCACTTCGTGACGTCGGTGAGGATGCCCCAGTGGTTCATATCGGCTGGTTCTCCTTCCCCAGGGTCCGGGCCACCTGCTCCCCCGCGTCGGGGATGAAGTGCCAGCCCACCTCGGAGACGAGCTGGGTGGCGGGAAGCAAGGCGATGTGGACGAGCTTGGTGAACGGGATCAGGGCCATGAGGAGGTCCGCGGAGAGGACGTGTAGCAGCATGGCGGGCCCGAAGGGGATGGGGTTCCACGCGGGGTGGGCCAGGAGGAACCCCGTGAGGAAGGGAAGGGCCGTGAGGACCAGGAGTGCGTAGTCGCCGAACCGGGAAAGGACCCGGACCGGCCGGGACGCCACCCGGATCGCGAGCATCACCGCGAGGCCCAGGAGGGCGGCCAGGGTGAGGAGGTCCGCACCGAGGGGGGGGAGGGTGGGCCAGGAGAGCCCGATGCTCTCCCGGACGAGCACGACGTGGGTGAGGAGGAAGAGGGGCGTGAGGAGGGCGCCCAGGTGGAAGATCACGGAGGCGGTGGAGAACACGGTGCGGGTCCCCAGGCGCTTCACGGGAAAGAGCCAGGAGAGGACCGCGGCCCGGATCCGCTTGCCGGGCAGGACCTTGTCCCCCGCCTTCCGCATCGCCTCCCGGACCCCGATCACGGTGAGGAGCACGTGCCGGAGGAGCCCGAGCAGGAGAAGGGCGAGCGCCAGGCGGAACGCCGGTCCGCGGGCCCATTCGATCCAGGATTCCATGCTCAGCTCTCCTCCTTTCCGGTCTCTGCCCCCGGGGGCGGGGCCGCCGCGGTCGGCTCCGCGCCCGGCCCGGCCTTCGCCTCCGCCTTCAAGGCCTCCCAGTCGATGGCCTTGAGGATCAGGTCGTGCAGGCCCACCACCTGCACCTCGGAGAGCCCGTGGTCCTCGCAGACCTCCCGGAGCTGCTTCTTGCAGTTGGCGCACGGGGCCACCACGTACCTCGCGCCCGTGTCGCGGATCTGCTGCGCCTTCCGCTTCCCCCCGATCCCCGTCCTGAACTCCCGGATCTCGTCGATGGAGACGGTGCCCCCCCCGCCGCCGCAGCAGTAGTTCTCGGAGCGGTTCGGGACCATGTCCACGTAGTCGGCGCAGATGTGGCGGAGGATCTCCCGGGGCTCCTCCACGATCCAGTTCGTGCGGGCGATGTTGCAGGGATCGTGGTAGGTGGTCCGCTCCTCGATCACCCCCTTCTTCAGGCCGAGGCGCCCTTCCTTCCAGGCCCGGTGGGTGTACTGGAGGATGTTCAGGAGCTTCGGGGGATCCTCGGCGGCGTAGGTGGCGAGGAAGGTGGCGGACCGCGTGGCGTGGCCGCATTCCCCCACGAGAACGCCCCCCGCCCGGAGCCGTCGCACTTCCTTCGCCTCGTTCCTCACGATGCGCCCCAGCATGCGGTCGCTGTAGAAGAGCCCGTAGTTGATGCCGTCGAAGTTGCCGGTGCCGATGGTCCAGGATCCCTTCGTCACGTGCATCACCGCGGCCACGCCCATGAGGGTGTCCGGCTCCAGGAGGTAGTCGGAGACCGCGGGGAAGAAGACCCACTCCGCCCCCGTGACGTCGATGGGGAACTTCACCGGGACCCCGTAGATCTCCTCGAACTCCTCCTCCAGGAACTGGCAGTTGTCGATGAGGGCGGGCACGGGGATGGCGGAGGTGTTCTTCGTCTCTCCCTCGAGCTGCTCGCGCACGGAGACGAGGAGCGCCTTGGGGATGATGTCGATCTCGGCGAGGATCCAGCGGCCGAGGTGGGTCATGAGCCCGTGGTCGATTCCCATGGGGCACTCGAGCTTGCAGCGGCGGCAGGCGGTGCACCGGTAGAAGGACTCCGCCATCTCGTAGATGTGCTCGTCGGTGAGCGTGAAGCTCTCGAACAGGCGCCCTTTCCAGCGGCCGGGGGCGGTGAAGTAGCGGCGGTACACCCGGAGCAGGAGCTCCGATCGGTGGCAGGGGATGTCCTCGGTCCGGCCCGTGGCCTGGTAGACCTGGCAGAGATCGGTGCACCGGGAGCACCTCGTGCCCAGGCGGGCGTAGGCGTCGAGGATCAGGTCGTAGTTGCTGTGGGTGAGGATGGCGGCGAAGGCGTCCAGGAAGCGCCGGGCGAGACCGGTCCTTTCGAAGGGCTCGGTGTAGTAGGGGAGCTTTCTCTCCACGGCCCATCCTCCGGGGGTGACGGTGCGGGTTTCCGATATGCGCCTGCGCAACCTTCGTGCCGCGAATCTGCTGGACTCGCAAGCGGTGCATTGCAAGAATGTTACGCCGGGCGGCGAGGGGAGGGGGGCGCGGGGAGAGGGAATGTCACGTCACGAATCTGGGGCATGTGTCACATTCCTGTTCCATTATTGGAACGCCCATGGGACAATGCGGCCATGAGTCACTCCGCCTCTCTCGACGCCCGGTTTCTCCCTCTCATCCTCGACAACATCCGCCACGGCATCTTCACCATCGACGGGGAGGGGAGGATCACCTCGTTCAACCGCCGGGCGGAGGAGATCACGGGCTGGTCCCGGGAGGAGGCGATCGGCCGGCCCTGCCGGGAGATCTTCCGGGCCGATCTCTGCGAGGGGACCTGTCTCCTCATGCGCAGCATCGCCACGGGAGAGGCGGCGGAGGACGAGGAGGTGACGATCCTTACCCGGGACGGCCGGAGAAAGCCCATCTCCATCTCCACGGCGGCGCTGGTGGACGAGGAGGGGGAGGTGCGGGGCGGGGTGGAGATGTTCCGCGACCTCTCCGAGATCCGGGTGCTGAAGAACCACCTGAGCCGGTCCTGGCGCTTCGAGGACCTGGTGAGCAAGGCGCCGGCCATGCAGAAGATCTTCGAGCTCCTGCCCCTGCTCGCCCGCAGCGACAGCACCGTCCTCATCGAGGGGGAGTCGGGGACGGGGAAGGAGGTGATCGCCCGCGCCATCCACGGCCTGGGACCGCGCCGGGACGGTCCGTTCGTGGCGGTGAACTGCAGCGCCCTCCCGGACACCCTCCTCGAATCGGAGCTCTTCGGCTACGAGCGGGGGGCGTTCACGGACGCCCGGAAGGACAAGCCGGGCCGCTTCGCCCTGGCGGAGGGGGGCACGCTCATGCTCGACGAGATCGGCGACCTCTCCCCGCCGATGCAGGCGAAGCTCCTCCGGGTGCTGCAGACGAAGCAGTACGAGCCGCTGGGGGGCACGCGCACGGTGACCGCCGACGTGCGCGTGATCGCGGCCACGAACACCGACCTCGCCCGGGAGGTCCGCCGGAGGCGGTTCCGGCAGGACCTCTACTTCCGGTTGAACGTGGTGCGGATCGATCTCCCGCCCCTCGCCGATCGCCGGGAGGACATTCCCCTGCTCGTCCGGCACTTCATCGAGCGGTTCAACGCCCTCCAGGGCCGGCGGATCCGCCGGCTCACGGAGAGCGCGATGGCGGCGCTCATGGCCTACGACTACCCGGGCAACGTACGCGAGCTGGAGAACGCCATCGAGCACGGGTTCGTGGTGTGCGCGGGGGACGTGATCCAGCTCGAGGACCTCCCCGCCCACATCGTGGAGGCCGCCCACGCCCGCCTGCGCCCCGTCCCGAAGAAGAACCTCCCCCTGAAGCTGGCGGAGGCGGAGACGATCCGCCAGGCCCTCGCCCGCCACGGCGGCCACCGCCGGAAGACCGCCGCCGCCCTGGGCATCTCCCGCAACACCCTCTGGCGCAAGATGAAGCGTTACGGGCTGTGATCGAACCGGGAGCGACTCCGTTCCGGGGCCGGGCTCAGAGGGGGGCGGGCCTGCGCCGGAGGCGTCGGAGGGCTCCCCCGCCGGCGATCCCGGCGAGAAGCGCGCATCCGGCCCCCGCAGCCGGGGGAAGGGGGACGGGACTCTCGGAGAACGCCCCGTAGATGTGCGCCTCGTACTGAGACCCCCCGTAGGGGAAGTCGATGACCAGCCGGTTGTTCTTGAACCTCACCGCACATTCCGTCTTCCCGTTCGGGAAGTTGGGGG
>JAOZQC010000191.1:0-1218 GCA_029932425.1 Planctomycetota bacterium
GACATCCACACCGTGGGGGCGGGCGGCGGGTCCCTGGCCCGCCTGGATCGGGGAGGGGGGCTCGTGGTGGGGCCGGAATCGGCGGGGGCGGTGCCGGGGCCCATCTGCTACGGGCGGGGCGGCCGGAGGATCACGGTCACGGATGCCCACGTCTTCCTCGGCCGCCTGCCTCCGGAACGGTTCCTGGGGGGGAGATGGAGGCTCGATCCCGCCCCCCTGGCGGACGCCTTCGCCCGCCTGGCCGCGGAAGCGGGAATGTCCCCCCGCGAGGCGGCGCTGGGGGTGCTCCGGGTGGCGGAGGCCACGATGGAGAGGGCGATCCGGGTCATCTCCCTGGAGAGGGGACATGACCCCGCCGACTTCACCCTGGTGGCCTTCGGCGGGGCGGGGGGACTCCACGCGGCGGCGCTGGCGGACTCCCTGGGCGTGCCCCGCGTCCTGGTGCCGCGGGACCCGGGAGCCTTCTCCGCCCGGGGCATGGCGGCCGCGGACATCGTGCAGGATCTCTCCGCGGCCTGCCTTCGCCCCCTCGGGCCGCGCCACGCGGCGGCGCTCCGGAGGCGCGTGGAGGCCCTGGCCGGGCGCCTCGTCCGATCCCTGCGCCGGGAAGGCGTGGAGGCGCCGCGGCTCTCCGCCTTCGCGGACGTCCGCTACCGGGGGCAGTCCCACGAGATCACGGTCCCGCTCTCGGAGGACCTCTCCGCCGTCCGGCGGGCGTTCGAGGCTCGCCACGAGCGGCTCTACCGGGCGGTGCACGAGGGCCGGGAGATCGAGGTCACCGCGGTGCGGGTCCGGGGGGTGGGGGAGGTCCGGGCCCCGCGGGAGCGCCGCCGGCGCCCGGGAGGCTCCGATCCGGGCCGGGCCCTCTACGCCACGCGGGAGGCGTCCTTTCCGGAGGGGGATCGGCCCACCCGGTTCTTCGCCCGGGAGCGGCTCAGGCCCGGGAACGTCCTCGAGGGACCCGCGGTGGTCACGGAGGCCACCGCCACCACCGTGGTCCCCCCCGGGTACCGGGCGGAAGTGGACGGCGACGGAAACCTCCTCCTCACCCGGAAGGAGGGGCCGTGAGCCGGCGGCGCGGGACCCGGCGGGGGGGGCGGCTCGATCCGGTCCGCCTCACCGTCTTCCGGCACCTCTTCAGCGCGGTGGCGGAGGAGATGGGCGTGGTGCTCGGCCGGTCCTCGTTCTCTCCGAACATCAAGGAACGGCGCGACTACT
>JAOZQC010000191.1:1228-6642 GCA_029932425.1 Planctomycetota bacterium
ACCATCGCCGGAAAGCACATGACGGGGGGCTGGTGCGCCGTCTTCGACGGGAAGGGACGGCTCGCGGCGCAGGCCGCCCACATCCCCGTGCACCTGGGCTCCACGCCCCTCTCGGTGCGCGCGGTGCTCCGGGATCTCACCCTGGGGCCCGGCGACACGGCGATCCTGAACGACCCCTTCCGCGGGGGGACTCATCTCCCCGACCTCACGATGGTCTCCGCCGTCCACCACGAGGGCCGCCCCCTCTTCCTCCTCGCGAACCGGGCGCACCACGCCGATGTGGGCGGCGCGCACCCCGGGTCGATGGCCCCCGGCCGCTCCATCTACGAGGAGGGGATCCGGATCCCTCCCGTCCTCCTCGTGCGCGGGGGAAGGACGGAGGAGGGGGTCCTCCGCCTCCTCCTCGCCAACGTGCGCACGCCCCGGGAGCGCGAGGGGGACCTGGCCGCCCAGCGCGCCGCCCTCCTCGCGGGGGAGCGGCGGCTGGCGGCCCTGGCGGAACGCTACGGCGCCCCCCTCCTCTCCCGGGCCGCGGGCGAGCTCATGGACTACACGGAGCGGGTCCTCCGGTCCGTCCTCGCCGAGCTCCCGGACGGCACCACCGCCGCGGAGGACGCGATGGACGACGACGGGTTCGGATCCGGGCCCGTGCCCATCCGGGTCCGGCTCACCGTCCGCGGCGACCGGGCGGTCGTGGACTTCCGGGAGTCGGCCGCCCAGGTGGCGGGGGGGATCAACGCCAACCGGGCGGTCACCCTCTCCGCCGTGCTCTACGTCTTCCGCTGCCTCCTCCCCCCGGACGTCCCCGCCAACGACGGCCTGCTCCGGCCGCTCACGCTCCGGACGACGCCCGGCACCGTGGTGGACGCGGTGGAGCCCGCGGCGGTGGCGGGAGGCAACGTGGAGACCTCGCAGCGGATCGTGGACGTGCTGCTCCGGGCGCTGGCTCCCCTCCTCCCGGATCGGATCCCCGCCGCCAGCGCGGGAACCATGTCGAACCTCTCCCTGGGGGGACGGGATGCGGAGGGCCGGCCCTTCTCCTACTACGAAACGGTGGGGGGGGGGGGGGGGGGGGGGGCCCCCCCCCCCGGGCCGGGAAGGTCGGGGGTGCAGACGCACATGACGAACACCCGGAACACCCCGGTGGAGGCGCTGGAGCACGAGTTCCCGCTGCGGGTGACCCTGAGCCGTCTCCGCCGCGGGTCCGGGGGGAGGGGGGCCCGGCGCGGGGGGGAGGGGATCGTCCGGGAGATCCGGGTGCTGGTGCCGTGCCGGGCGTCGATCCTGGCCGACCGCGGCGGCACCGGGCCCCCGGGCCTGGCGGGCGGCGAGGCGGGAGCCCCGGGCCGGATCCGCATCTTCCGGGGTCGGCGGGGGACGGACCTCCCCTCCAAGGTCTCCGTGGACCTGGAGCCGGGGGACCGGCTCCGCATCGAGACGCCGGGGGGAGGCGGACACGGGACCCCTCGGGGCCGGCGGTCTCCGCGGACGGGAAGCGGGGGAGCGTGGTAGGATGATTCGTTTCGGCGAGGGAGGAGTTCGCGCATGAAATGGGCGCTGGCCAGTATCGGCCTCCTGGTGGTGATCGTGGTCTTCTCCATGGCCGCCCTCGACCAGAAGGACGTGGTGTGGGAGGGGGGGAAGCCGCTCTGTCCCCACTGCCGGAGCGAGGTCCGACCCTACTCGGGCGTGTGCGCCACCTGCGGGCGCGCCTTCGACTGGCAGAGCTACGATGAGCCCTGCTCCGCGTGCCTCTCCGAGATCGACGCCGACTACTACCGGAAGAAGCTCGAGAAGCACGAGGAGGCCTTCCACCGGGCGCTCGTCGCCCGGGGGGTTCCCGAGGAGGCCCTCCCGGACTTCGACGCCTGGATGAAGCGCTACCGGAGCGGGGCCTGCGGCTTCTGCGGGGGCACCGGCCGCTGGCTCGCCCCCGGGCTCGAGGGCCCTCCCTCCGAGTGGAAGGGCGCCCGGGAGAAGTACGCGCTCCTCCGGAAGACCCTGGAGGGCGATTGCCCGGTCTGCCTGGGCACCGGCCGCTGCATCCTCTGCGACGGCGATCACCGGACCACCTACATGAGGGAGTCCGCCCACGTGGCCTTCGCGGAGCTCGGCCGGGACCTCCGCCAGCTCCAGCCCGACCGGGACCGCCGGAGCGCGGCGGCCTGGATGCGCCTGGTCCATCGCTTCCTCCGGCGGGAGGCGGGGCGCGCCGAGGTGGCGAGCCTCCCCGCGGCCACGGGACACGGGCACCAGCTCGACTGGGCCTCGGCTCGCCTGGCCCTCGTCCGGCGGGCCCTCGACCGCCTGGAGTAGGCGATGGGGCGCGCGGGACTCCTCCTCGGTCTCCTGGCCGCCGCCGGTCTCGTCGCCCTCCTCGCCTGGGCCACCTTCCACGTTCCCCCCGAGGGTCCGCTTCCCTCCCGGACCTCCCGCCCGGCCCCGGTCCCCCGCCCCCGGAGGCCGCCGCTCGCCGTTCCCCCGGGCCCGCGGGCCCCGGCCCCGGCGCCCGGCCCCGCCGCTTCCGCCCGGCGAGGCCCGGCGCTCCTCACGGGGGTGATCCTGGGCCGGGGGGGGAGGCCGCTCGCCGGCGCCCTCGTCTACCTGGCGCCCCCGGACGCGTCCTTCGTGCTCGTACCCGACCTCCCGGCCCTCGCGCGGACGGACGGGGAGGGGCGGTTCCTTCTCCGGGCGGCCCCGGGCCCGGCGGACCTTCTCGCCTGGGCGGCGGGCTACCTCCCCCGGCTCACCTCCGGCCTCCGGCTCGCCCCGGGGGAGCACCGGGACCTCGGGGCCCTGGCTCTCGATCCCGGGCTCCCCGTCTCGGGCACGGTGGTGGACGAGAAGGGCCGGCCGGTGGCGGGCGCGGAGGTGACGGCCTACCGGGGCGAGAAGGCCCCTTCCCCGGCGGTGCTGCCCGCACGGGCGGGGGTGCCGGCCTGGGGGGGCGTCGCCGTCACGGACGAGGCGGGCCGCTACACCGTGTCCGGCCTCTCCCCGGAGCCCGTCCTGCTCGCGGTGCGGGGGCTCGGGATCCTCATGGCGGGGGACCCCGTGGAGGCCGTTCCCGGGGCCTCCGGAGTCACTCTCGTGGTGAAGCGGCTTCGCCTCGCCACCGGCCGGGTGACGGCGGGAGAGGGGGGGCCGGCGGTGGGGGGGGCCACGGTGCGCCTGGAGATCCGGGGACCCCGGGGCGGCGTGGCCCTCCTCTCCCGGACCCTTCCCGACGGGCGGTTCGCCTTCGACCTCTCCGAGGACCGCTACGCCTCGCCCGCCCTCCGCTTCGACGTGCTCGTCTCCGCGGAAGGGTTCGAGGACGCTTCCCTCACGGGCCTCCTTCTCGGCGATCTCCTCCCCGAGGCGGAGCTCCGGATTCCCCTGGTCCGGGCGGTGCCCGAGGAGCCGGGGCGCCTCCGGGGCCGGGTCACCTACGAGGAGGGAGAGCCCTTCCGGGGCACGCTCACGCTCTCCTTCGGGCGCGAGGGGCAGGCGGGACGGGTGTTCCGGGCGGCGACCGACGAGGACGGCAACTTCCTCCTCGAGGGGATCCCCCCCGGAGAGTACGTCCTGCGCACCGCTCCGCGCTCCAGCCGGGTGCTCCGGGAGACGGGAAAGAGGCTCGTGATCCCGCCGGGAGGCGAGGAGACGGTGGAGCTCACCTTCGAGCGGGGCGGCGACCTGGAGATCCGCATCGAGGACGCGGAGGGGAAGGCCCCGAGGGAGGCCGCGGCGGTCCTCCTGGACGGGGAGGGGAAGGAGACGGGGACCTTCCCGGCCGTGGGGGGGGTGGTGCGCCTCACGGATCTCGTTCCGGGCCCCGTGAGGGTGCGCGTGACGGCCCCGGGCCATCTCCCGGAGACGGTGGAAGCGGAGACGGAGAAGGGGCGTCTCACCCGGGTGGAGGTCCGCCTCCGGGAGAAGCGATGAAAGGCGCCCTCGTCCTCGCCGGCCTCGTGGCCGCCGTGCTCCTCGCCTGCGCGGGGGCCTGGTTCGCCCTCTCTCCGCCGGGAGGGGAGACCGGGAACCGGGAGCCCGCGCGGCGGGAGACCGCGGAGCCCGGCGCGGAACCCGTGCCGGAGGGGAAGGTCCCCGTGGCGGGGGTGGTGGTGGACGAGGCGGGAGCGCCCGTGGAGTCGGCCTCCGTCTACCTCCTCGCGCCGGGAGATCCCCTGATCCCCGTGGAGCCGCCCCGCCTGGCCCTCACCGACCTCGAGGGGCGCTTCTCGCTGCTTTGCGGCGCCGGGGAGAAGGCCCATCTCGTGGCCTGCCGCCCCGGCTTCCGGCCCACCCTCGTCCGGGACGTGGTGGAGGGGCGGGGGCACCGGGTGGTCCTTCACCGGGGGGGCACGATCCGGGGGAGGGTCACGGACGACCGGGGTCGCCCCGTGCCCGGGGCGCGGGTGACGGTCCGGACGAGCGGGGCGGAAATCTCCCCTCCCCGGGGGTTCTACCTCCCCCGCGAAGAGACCCTCGGTCTCACCTGGCAGACCACCCTCTCGGGACTCGACGGATCCTTCGCGGTGCGCGGGATCGGCGGGGGACCCGTGGACCTGTGGGCGGAGAAGCGGGGGTACCCGGCCGCGGGGAGGGAACGGGGGAGGCGGGCGGGGGAGTCGGGGATCCGCCTCATCCTGCCCGCCCCCCTCACCGCCCTCGTGCGCGTGGTGCGGGCGGAGACGGGAAGGCCCGTGTTCCCGGCCCGGGTGAAGATCCTGGTTCCCGGTGGAGGGGGGCCGGAGTCGAAGGACGTGGAGGCGTCGGGGCCGGTGGATCTCCGGGGGGAGTTCCGGCGGCGGCTGCCCCTCCCCGCGGCCCGGGCGGAGGATCTCCGGGCCACGGTCACCGTGTACGGCGGGGAGCTCGGCGAGGAGCGGGTGCCCGAGGTCCCCCTTTCCGCCCTCGAGGAGGGGAAGGGCTTCACGGTGGCTCTCCGGAAGCAGGCTCCCGCGGTCCTCGTGGTGAAGTTCGCCTACGACAACGGGGACCCTCCCCTGTCCTGGATGGTCCTCGAGATCCGGTCCGCGGCGGGGACCCGGTACTTCCGCTGGGGGAGACGGGGGGAGGACGGCCGGGCCCGCGTCCGGCTGAGCCCCGGCACCTACCGGAGGATCCGCCCCCTCCGCTCCGCCTCCCGCGGGCTCGTGGAGGCGGACGAGGGAGCGGGCCTGACGAACGTGACGCTCCTGCCCGGGGAGGAGCGCGAGGTGGAGTTCGTCCTCACCCGGGGAGCCGATCTCCGGGTGAAGGTGGTGACGGAGGACGGAGAGGCGCCCGGGTTCGGGAGGGTGGCGGTGCGGACCTCGACGGGGACGGCCTCCGGTTCGTTCTACGGGTCCCGGGAGCGGGTCCGGACCGTGGCCTTCCGCGACCTCGAGCCGGGCCCCGCCGAGATCGTGGTGACGCACGACCTCTTC
>JAOZQC010000192.1 GCA_029932425.1 Planctomycetota bacterium
CGGGGGGCGGGTTCTGGAGGAGGTTCGCCACCTTCTGGGCCCTCTCCGCCTCCTCCTCCTCGCCCTCGCGCCGCAGCCGCTGCGACTTCTGGTACCAGGCCGCCCCGAGCTGCGGATCCGCGGCGATCGCCCGGTCGAAGGACTCCAGGGCCTCCGCGTTCCGGTCCAGGTCCACGAGCGCCATGCCCCGCCAGAAGAGGGTGGCGGCTTCCGTGGGGTCGGCCTGGAGGACCCGGTCGAACCGCGCCAGGGCCCGGGCGGGGTCTCCCCGGATCCGGAACAGCACGCCGGAGATGAAGAGGGCGTGGAGGTTCCCCGGGTCCTGCCGGAGGATCTCCTCGCAGAGCGCCTGGGCGCGGTCGTGGGCGGACCCCCGTATGTTCAGGAGGGCCACCGCCAGGTTCACCTCGGCGTCGAGCCAGCCGGGTTTCCTCTCGAGCGCCTTCTCGAACTCCTTCGCCGCCTTGGCGTAGACGAAATCCTCGAGGTACCCGAGCCCGCGGTTCATGGCCTCCACCGCCCCCGCCTCGTCCACGGATCGGGGTTCCTTCCCGCCGCAGGCCGCGGGGACGAGGAGGAGCGCGAGGATCGACAGGTAACGCTTCATGACCGCCTCCGCCGGGAGCCCTCTCGGGGTGGGCCCGGCATCATAGCACCCCCTCCCCCCCCGGCATCACAGCAGGGAGGGGATCTCCTGGGTGGATTCGGGACGCGCGTCCACGAGCTTCAGGATCGGCTTCTCGCGCCGCACCTCCCGGTACGCGGTGATCTCCCCGAAGGGGACCACGGAGACCTCCGCCCGCATCCCGAACCGCGCCTCGAGGTCCGCCCGCACCGCCTCCGCCGCCCCCGGCGGCGCCGCGTAGTCCTCGAGCACGGCCTCGATCCGGTCCTCGTGCACCACCACCCGGAAGTCGCCGAAGAGGCCGTGCCGGAAGATCAGGTTCTCGAAGTGGCGGACGTTCAGGTTCTCCCCCCCGACCCGCACGGTGAGCTCCCAGCGCCCGTGGGGGATCACCGTCTTCCGGTAGCCGTACGGGCACCGGGAGGCCCGGATCGTCACGAGGTCGTCCAGGAGGTAGCGGACCATGGGCGAGGAGCGCTTCAGGAGGTTCGTGAACGCGAAGCGCCCCGTCCCCTCCGTGCCGATCCGGTTCAGCTCCTCGTCGAAGAGTTCCACGTGGTAGGCGGGGAGGACGTGCTTCTCCCCGCAGGGACAGGGCAGGGAGAAGAACCCCTCCACGCAGGCGTAGGTGTCCACGGCCTGGATCCCGAAGTGCTCCGAGATGCGTTTCGCCCGCTCCTCGGACATGAGCTCGGCGGTGGTCACGAGCGCCTGGAGCCGCTCGCGGGCGCGCGGCGCCCGGTCCGGATGGTCCTCCTCGACGATCCGCATCCAGGACAGGAAGTCGATGGGGGCCGCGGCCACGATCGAGGGCAGGAGACGGGCGATGCCCCGGGCGATGCGGGCCGGGGTGGCCAGGGTGGAGCGGCTGCCCACGTTCGCCACCAGGCCCCCGATGTTCTTCAGGAGGTCCCCGAACGACATGCCCGCCACCGTGAAGCCGAAGGCGAGCCCGTTCACGCAGGTCCGGTTCTCCCGGAGGATGGCGCGGAGGGCGGGGTAGAAGGGGGACATGTAGGTGAGGAGCGTGGAGGCGTGGAACTCCCTGGCGGTGAAGAAGCTCGGCGTGGGGCTCCCGGTGGAACCCGTGGTCTCCCCGTAGTAGACGACCTTCCGCCGCAGGGGGCGCGCGAGCAGGTCGTACGGCGACTGCTCGCGGACGATGCTCTTGGTGAGGAGGGGGAGGCTCTCGAAATCCGAGGGGTCCCGGCCCGCGTAGAAGTCCGCGTAGAAACGCGTGTGCTTCTTCGCGTAGGCGGCGAGGGCCGCCGGCGAGGGGACCTTCCGCTCCAGCAGGAACCGGAGGAGCCTACCCCGGGGTGTCAGGCGGAACAAGGCGGACGGGATCGGGGACAAGGACGGTCTCCTTTCCGGGCACCGGCACTCCAATGCCGTAGGACCAGCGGCGGCCTCCGGAGGGGCAGAGGGCGACACACCGGCCGCACCTTACACATTCGGACTGGGTGAGGAAGTCCTTCTCGCCGAGATCGATGCCCATGGGGCAGTGCCGGACACACTTCCCGCAGTGGTTGCAGTCCTCCGACACGTGCTCCACGCGCACGAGGGAGATGCGGTGGAAGAGCCCCAGGAAGGCTCCCAGGGGACAGAGGTAGCGGCAGAACAGCCGACCGGAGATCATCACCCCGAGCCAGATGAAGCCGAGAAAGACCGCGGAGTGCCACAGGATGGCGGCGAGTTCCCCGGCGTGCCCCCCCGCGAACGCGGCGCCGAAGTCCCGGGCCCCGGTGGTGGCGTAGAAGGGCAGGAGGCCGTAGATCTTCCCGGAGGCGCAGAGGGTCGAGCAGAAGGGAAGCCACACCGTCCCCCCGAAGGCGCCCAGGCCGAGAGGCACCACGATGACGAGCCCCAGCACCACGAACTTCATCGCCCGCCAGGCGTGCGCCGGCTTCCAGCGGTGGAGGCTGATCCGGTCGAACATGTCCGCCACCAGGCCGAAGGGGCAAAGCCACCCGCAGATCCACCTCCCCAGCGCGAGCCCCGTGATCACCAGGACCACCAGGGGGAGCAGGGGAAACCTGAACTGCATGAGGGCGGCCTGCAGGTTGCCGATGGGACACCCCCCGGACGCCATCTCGCAGGCCTGGCAGTTCAGGAAGGGGAAGGTCCCGTAGGTGCAGCGCCGGACCGGCGCGATCCCGGAGACCCGGAGAAGGCCGAAGCGGGCGACCACGAACGCCGCCCACGCCGTGAGCCAGCGACGGATCCCCAGCTTCACGTCGAGGTCTCCCACGGCCCGCAGCACGAGGAAGAGGACGAAGACGACGCCCAGGGCGATGAGCGGCGTGGCGTGGACGCCGTGATCGAAGCGGTACTCGCGGAGAACGGCACTGTCCGGGGTTCCGGGGAGCAGCCGCGTGATGAACCCCCGGGTGTTCTCCACGTCGAAGTTGCCGTAGGTGTTCAGCTCCTCGAGCCACCGGAGGTCCACGGAGAGGGCGAGGAGCAGCGCCCCCGCCGCCCCCGCGATGAACGCGGGCAGGAGCAGGCGCCGGACCCTCACGCCCCCTCTCCCTCCACCCGCACCGGGGGCAGGAACCCGTCCTCCAGGAGCGCATCCGCGAGAACGATCGCGGTCATGGCCTCCGCCACCACCGCCACCCGGGGGGCGATGTTCAGGTCGAAGCGCCCGGTGGTGGAGACGCGCGCGGACTCCCCGCTCTCGAAGTCGACGGTCTCCTGCTCGGCCCGGATGGACGGGGTCGGCTTCACCGAGAGGCGGACCACGAGGGGAAGGCCGGTGCTGATCCCCCCGAGCATCCCCCCCGCCCGGTTCGTGGAGGGCCGGACCTCGCGGCCCTCGCGGATGATGGGATCGTTCGACTCCGTGCCGCGCATGCGCGCGTGGGCCCGCCCGGCCCCGAACTCCAGGGCCTTGACCCCCCCGATGGACAGGAGGGCCTGGCCCAGCCGGGCGCCGAGCTTCCCGAAGACCGGGCGCCCGAGCCCCGCCGGCACCCCCTCCGCGGTCACCGTCACCGTGCCCCCGGTGGAGTCTCCCTCTCCCGCGATCCGCTTCACCTCCTCCCGGGCCAGGGCCAGCTCGGCGGGCCGGCCGGCGGGCAGCCCGGCCAGCTCGGTCACGGAGGAGCGGACGGTGATGTCCCGGAGGGCGAGGAGCTTCTTCGCCACCGCCCCCGCGGCCAGGCGAGCGATGCACTCCCGCCCGGAGGCCCGGCCGCCGCCCCGGGGATCCACGTGCCCGTACTTCAGGCGCCACGTGAGGTCCGCGTGTCCCGGCCGGGGACGGTTCTTCCGGTCCAGGTAATCCCCGGAGTTCACGTCCACGTTGCGGATGAGGATGAGGATCGGGGTGCCCAGCGTGCGCCCCTCGTACACCCCGGAGAGGACCTCCGGTTCGTTGGGCTCGCGGCGGGTGGTGCCGATCTCCGGCTCCGGAACGTCACGGGCCAGCTCGCGGCGGATGTCCTCGGGGGAGAGGGGGAGTCCCGCGGGGCAGCCGTCGATCACCGCCCCCATGGCGGGACCGTGGGATTCGCCGAAGGTGGTGACCCGGAAGGTCTGGCCGAACGTATTGCTCATGCCGGCACCCGGTCCGGTCCGGCCGCCGGGTCCGTCGGTCGGCTCGGCCTCAACGGACGCCCGCGGCCAGGCCGCTCCTGATCTCGCGCACGATCTCCTCGAGCACCCTCGGGTGGATGGACTGCCGCCCGTCGCACAGGACGGAGCAGGCGTCCATCTCCTCGGCGATCATCTCCACGATGAGCCCCTGGGCCCCGGCGGCGATGGCCGCCTTCGCGGCGAGGGGCACCATCTCCGCCACGCCGGTGGAGTGGCTGGGATCGACGATCACGGGCAGGATGCAGCTCTGCCGGGCGCTGAGGATGACGTTGAGATCCAGGGTGTTCCGCGCGTAGTCGCGGCTGACGGCGCAGCGGACCCCCCGCTCGCAGAGCACGATGTCCAGGTTCCCGCCCCGGGCGATGTACTCCGCCGCGCACAACCACTCGGAGAGGCTCGCGGCCATGCCGCGCTTCAGGAGGATGGGCATCCTCGTCTTTCCCACCTCGGTGAGGAGGGGGAAGTTCTGCATGTTGCGGGAGCCGATCTGGAGCATGTCGGCGTAGCGGGAGACGTGCTCGATCAGGCGGACGTCCATGACCTCCGTGACCACGGGGAGGCCGGTCTCCTCCCGGGCCTCGGCGAGGATCTCCAGGCCCTCCGTTCCGAGCCCCTGGAAGGTGTAGGGGCTGGTCCGGGGCTTGTAGGCGCCCCCGCGCAGGAGATCGGCCCCCGCCGCCTTGGCGGCGCGGGCGATGGCGAGGGTGTGCTCGCGGGACTCCACGGCGCAGGGTCCGGCGATCACCGGAGGTACGGCGCCTCCGAACTCCACGTCCCCCACCCGGACCCGCCGGGCCTCGAGGTTGCCCTGATACTCGGGCTTCCCCTCCCGCGCGATGATCCGGTAGTGGCTGGCGTCAAGCATGACCGTCACGCTCCCGGAAGCGACCGTGCCGGGATCGGGCCGGATCGGCCGGCATCCGCTCCCGTTCCGGGGCGGCGGATGAGAAGACGCACCCGGCTCGAGGCCGCTTCTCCTCTCGGGCGGGGAATCCGCCCACCGTTTCGCCACACCCGTGTTTCCACAAGCCCGCTTGCCGTTCTCATTCTATCCAGTCCGCCCTCCCCCGCCGGAACATATTCGCCCGATCCCGGAGCCCGAGATCCCGGGACCGGGCCCCTCCCCGCGGGGGGCGCTCGCCCCCGATGATTGCGAACGCACCTCAGTCAACCTAGAATAGCCGCTCGATTCGACAGGGTCGGCCGGGAGCGGGGAAGCCCGTACGCGGCCGACCCGAGACCAGGGAGAACGAAATGCAACTGACCCGCGGGTGTGAGTACGCGATCCGGGGCCTCTCCTTCCTCGCCATGCAGGACGAGGGAGAGCCCGTCCTCCTCGCGGACATCGCGAAGGCGATCAGCGCGCCTCCCAACTACCTCTCGAACATCTTCCAGATCCTCACGCGGCTGGGGCTCGTCAACTCCCACCGGGGGGCGAAGCGCGGCTACACGCTCTCCCGCCCCGCCGCGGAGATCAACGTGCGGGAGATCGTGGAGGGGATGGAGGGACCGATCACCATCTCGAGCTGCAACATGGAACGCGGCTGGTGCGAGCAGGAGGAGGGGTGCGCCATGTACCAGCTCTGGGAGGACCTCCAGCGCACGATCGTCACCAAGCTGGAGCAGACCACCCTGGACCGTCTCACCGGCGCCTGCTTCCTCCACTGAGCGGGACGCTCGCGCGGGGATCTCCCGGAGCCCTTCCGGCCCCGGGGGGCGTGGAGGGCGCCGCCCGCGCGGCCCTTGCGCCGCGGGCGATCCGCTTTCCGCCCGGAATCGAGACCGGAGAAGCGAAAGAGCCCGGCCCGCCTTCCCCCTCGGGACGGACGTTCTTCGCCGGCTCTCGCCGCCCGCCGCGGTGCGGCTCCTCGCCATCGGCCCGGGGGAGGTCGACGCCCCGTGACGCCATGGCCTGAGCGGCGATCTCCCGCCGAGAAGGGCCTGGGGGAGAGCGCGGGCCCATGCTCCGGTGAAAGCCCTTTCCCGAGAACGGCGGGCCGCCCTCGCCCGCCCGCCGGACGAGATGCGGGCCGGCCGGCCGGCGCCGTTTCACTCGACGGGACCGCCGGCCGCGACCCAACCCGCGAAGCCGGCGGTGTAGAGAACGACCCGGCGGTACCCGGCGGCCTCCAGGGCGACGGCGGCGGCGGTGTCCGGCCCGGAGGGGCCGCCCTCTCCGTAGAGGACGATCTCCGTGTCGGGTCCCACGCCGGAAAGCCACCCCGCGGGATCCGAGGCGAGGTCGGCGGCGGGAACGTGGCGGGCGCCGGGGAGGTGGCCCCCGCCGAAATCCCCTCCGCTCACGATAAGGTACAGGTGTTGCTCTCCCTGTTGCAGGAGCGCCGCCTCCTGCTGGTGCTTGATGGCTTCGAGCGGGAGCTGCGCGCCTACGCCCGCTTAGACGCCGCTTACA
>JAOZQC010000193.1 GCA_029932425.1 Planctomycetota bacterium
CGAGGCCGCGGAGAAGGGCGTGGACTTCATCCACTTCGAGCCGGAGGACGGTCCCGAGGTCTCGCCCGGGACCGACGACGAGGGCCGGCCCGTCCTCACCGTCACGGTGCCGGACCGGGTCCTCGGCCAGCGGCTGGCCCTCCCCGCGGACCTCGTGATCCTCTCCGCCGCGGTGGTCCCCTCGCGGGGGGCGGCGGAGGTCATGCGGCTCTTCAAGGTCACCACGAACCCCGACGGGTTCTTCCAGGAGGCCCACGTGAAGCTCCGGCCCGTGGACTTCGCCGCGGACGGCGTGTTCCTGTGCGGCTCCGGCCACTACCCGAAGCATCTCTCCGAGACGATCAGCCAGGCCTACGGGGCGGCGGGCCGGGCCGTGACCCTCCTCTCCCACGACACCGTCACCGCTTCCGGGGCGGTGTGCGAGGTGGAGGAGGAGGCCTGCGTGGCCTGCGGGGCCTGCATCTCGGCCTGCACCTACCAGGCGATCCACTGGCGCGAGACGCCGTCGGGGAGGAAGGCCGAGGTGAACCCCGTCCTCTGCAAGGGGGACGGGCTCTGCAACGCCAAGTGTCCCACGGGCGCGGTGGTGCTGAAGCACTTCACCGACGAGGAGATCCTGGACCAGATCGAGGCGGCGCTCGCCGATCCGTGGGCCGAGAGACCGGCGGCGGCCCCGCCGGGGAAGGAACCGCGGAGCCGGGAGGCCGAGGTGGAGGTGGGAGCATGATCGGACTCGGAACCAAGCCGAGGATCGTCGCCTTCCTTTGCAACTGGTGAGCGTATTCCGCTGCGGACCTGTCTGGCGTGACCAGGCAAAGCTACGCGACGGAGATCCGGATCATCCGCCTGATGTGCACCGGCCGGGTGGACCTGGCCTTCGTCCTCCACGCCTTCCAGAAGGGCGCCGACGGTGTGATCGTGGGCGGCTGCTGGCCGGGGGAGTGCAACTACGTGACGGAGGGGAACTACGACGCGCTCGCCAACACCTACGTCCTGAAGCGGCTCCTGGGACGGATCGGCGTGTGCCCCGGCCGCGTGCGCCTGGAGTGGATGTCCGCCGCCGAGGGGGCGCGGTTCGCGGAGGTCATGAGCGACTTCGCGGACCGGCTCCGGGAGCTCGGGCCGCTCGGGGAGGGCGAGGGCCTCTCCGGGGAATCGCTTCGGGTGGGGCTCGAGGCGCTGCGGCGCCTGGTGCCCTGGCTGAAGCTCGTGGAGCGGGAGAAGCTCCGGGTCCCGGAGCGGACGGTGGAGGCGTACCGGGCGTTCTTCGAGGGAGAGGCGGCGGACCGGGTGTTCTCGGGGCTCATCGCGGAGAAGGTGGACGAGAGCCGGATCCTCCTCCTCCTCGAGGAGGAGCCCCTCTCCACCCGGGAGATCGCCGAGCGGCTCTCCCTGACCCCGGCGGAGGTGGCGAAGCACATGAGGAACGCCTCCCGGCAGGCGCTCGTGCGCTACGACCGCCGCCGGAACCGCTACGCGCCGGCGGGCGCGGGGCAGGCGGCGCCATGAAGGGAACGGAGCTCTGCGCGCCGGCCGCCGATCTCGAGGAGATCGACCGGATCATCGACCGGTATCGGGACGAGAAGGGTTCTCTGATCCAGGTGCTCCTCACCATCCAGGCCGAGCACCACTGGCTCCCCCGGGAGGTCCTCTCCCGGGTGGCGGAGCGCCTCTCCGTCCCCCTGACCCGCGTGCTCCACCTCGCCACCTTCGCCACGGCGTTCAGCCGGATCCCCCGGGGGCGCCCCGAGGTCCACGTCTGCACGGGGACCGCCTGCCACGTGCGGGGCGCCCCGCGGGTGCTCTCCACCATCGAGGAGCTCACGGGGATTCAGCCCGGCGAGACGGACCTGGACCTCCGGTACAGCCTGGAGACCGTGAACTGCCTGGGGTGCTGCGCCCTGGGGCCGGTGGTGGAGATCGACGGGAAGATCCACGGCAAGGTCTCCATCGCGAAGACGGAAGACGTGCTGAAGAGCTGCGAGTAGAGGGCCCCATGCCAAAGCTCAGGACGCCGCAGGAGCTTTCCGAGTACCGGGAGGGCCTGGCCGCGAGAGGGGCGGCGGAGAGGCCCTGCGTCTCCGTCTGCGCCGGGACGGGTTGCCTTGCCTCGGGGGCGCGGGAGGTCATCGAGGCCTTCCGGGCGGAGATCGAGGCGCAGGGGCTCGCCGCCGGCGTGGAGATCCGGGGCACCGGCTGTCCCGGGTTCTGCGAGCGCGGTCCCGTGGTGGTCCTGCAGCCCGGGGGGATCTGCTACCTCGAGGTCACCCCCGAGGACGTCCCGGAGATCGTCACCCGGAGCCTCGGGGAGGGGGAGGTGGTGACCCGGCTCCTCTTCGAGGACCCGGCCACCGGAGAGCGGGTGGTCCGGGAGGGCGACATCCCCTTCTATCGCCACCAGCACCGGCTCCTGCTCGGGCAGAACATCCGGATCGACTCCCGGTCCCTCGACGACTACCTCGCGATCGGGGGGTACGCGGCCCTCCCGAAGGCGCTGGTCTCCCTGAGCCCCGAGGAGGTGATCGAGGAGGACAAGAGGTCGAACATCCGCGGCCGGGGAGGGGCGGGCTTCCCGGCGGGACGCAAGTGGGAGGGGGCCCGCCACGCCCCGGGCGATACCCGGTACGTGATCGTCAACGCCGACGAGGGGGACCCGGGAGCGTTCATGGACCGGGCGCTCCTCGAGGGGAACCCCTTCTCCATCCTCGAGGGGCTCACGATCGGCGGCTACGCGGTGGGGGCACGGGAGGGGTACATCTACGTCCGGCAGGAGTACCCCCTGGCGGTGGAGAACGTGACCCGCGCGATCGCCAAGGCCGAGGAGTACGGCCTCCTGGGAGAGGACATCCTCGGCTCCGGGTTCGACTTCACGGTGAAGGTGCACCGGGGGGCGGGGGCCTTCGTGTGCGGCGAGTCCTCGGCGCTGATGACGGCGCTGGAGGGCCGGGTGGGGGAGCCCCGGCCGAAGTACATCCGGAGCAACGTGAAGGGGCTCTGGGGCCGGCCCAGCGTGCTGAACAACGTGGAGACCTGGGCGAACATCCCCCTCATCATCGACCGGGGGGCGGACTGGTTCGCGGGGATCGGTACGGAGAAGAGCAAGGGCACGAAGATCTTCTCCCTGGTGGGCAAGATCCGAAACACCGGGCTCGTGGAAGTGCCCATGGGCATGACCCTCCGGGAGATCATCTACGAGATCGGGGGCGGCATCCCGAACGGGAAGAGGTTCAAGGCCGTGCAGACGGGGGGGCCCTCCGGCGGCTGTCTCCCCGAGGAGCTCCTGGACCTCCCCGTGGACTTCGACGAGCTGACCCGGGCGGGGTCGATGATGGGCTCCGGCGGCATGATCGTCATGGACGAGGACACCTGCATGGTGGACGTCGCCCGGTACTTCATCGACTTCCTCACCGACGAGTCCTGCGGGAAGTGCGCCCCCTGCCGGGAGGGGCTCCGGCAGATGCGGAGGATCCTCGGGAGGATCTGCGAGGGCCGGGGCGAGGAGGGCGACCTGGAGACGCTGGAGGAGCTCGCGGAGGTGGTGGGCCTGGCCTCGCTGTGCGGCCTGGGGCAGAGCGCCCCCAACCCCTTCCTCTCCACGCTCCGGTACTTCCGGGAGGAGTACGAGGCCCACATCCGGGAGAAGCGGTGTCCGGCGCTCTCCTGCCGGGCGCTGCTCTCCTACTACATCGACCCCGAGAAATGCCGGGGCTGCATGATCTGCCTCCGGAAGTGCCCCTCGCAGGCGATCGAGGGCGGGAAGAAGCAGGTCCACGTGATCGACCAGGAGAAGTGCGACACCTGCGGGGTGTGCTTCGACGTCTGCCCGCCGCGCTACGGGGCGGTGCGGAAGATCTCGGGCGAGCCCGTGCCGGAGCCCTTGCCCCCGGAGGAGAGGATGATCGTGAAGGCGGGCGGAGAATGAACGATCTCACCATGCGGATCGACGGCAAGGAGGTGGGGGCGGCCGAGGGGATGACGGTGCTTACGGCGGCCCGCGGGGCCGGGATCGAGATCCCCACCCTGTGTCACCACGACTCCCTGGAACCCTACGGCGGGTGCCGGCTCTGCCTGGTCGAGGTCACGGAGCGCGGGTGGTCCCGCCACGTGGTCGCCTGCGTCTACCCGGCGAAGGACGGTCTCGAGGTCCGGACCCGAACCGAGCGGATCGACCGCATCCGGAAGGGCATCCTGGAGCTCCTGCTCGCCCGCGCCCCGAACTCCCCGATCCTCCGGGAGCTGGGGGAGGAGTACGGCGCGGACCCGGACCGATTCGAGGGGGAGGGCTCCTTCTGCATCCACTGCGGGCTCTGCGTCCGCTACTGCGCGGAGGTGAAGAAGGCCCACGCCGTGGGCTTCGTCGACCGGGGCGTCCGGAGGGAGATCGCCTTCATCCCCGAGATCGCCACGCGGGTGTGCGAGAGCTGCAAGGAGTGCTTCCCCCTCTGCCCCACCTCGTACCTCCAGGCCGCCTGGGTCCTCGTCAAGTCCCTCGCCACCCCCGCCTGAGCCGCCGTCTCCGGGTGGCGCAGGTCCCCGCCGGAGGGGCCCGGGAGGGGCCGCGCGCTCGACCCGGTGAGGATCGAGGAGGCGTCGCTCCCACCCCGCGTCCCGGCGATCTCCGGACGTTCGACGGTGCCCGCGGGGACACAAGCACGATCTGCGGGCGGGCCGTCGGCCCTTGCCGGCGCCGCAGCCCTCCTGCGGGGCGTTGGACGCGGTGCGGGACGCCATCGTCCGGGCCCCGGCGCGGCGGGGACCCCGAGCCGGGCTCAGTCTCCCGCCGGGGTTCTTCCGGGCGCGGCGAGAGTGACGGTCCTCTCGAGGGGCAGGAAGCCGGGCTCCGGCGCCGCGACCACCACCGTGCCGTCGAGGTCCGCGAGCACCCGGTTCAGCGCCTCTTCGCCCTCCGCGTCCAGGTCGGCCCGGGGTTCGTCGAGGAGCAGGAGCACCGGCCGCGCGGCCAGGGCCCGGGCGATCGCCACCCGGCGCAGCTCGCCCCCCGAGAGGTCCTCCGCCCGGCGCCCCGCCAGGTGCGCGGCCCCGAGCTTCCGGAGCCACTCCTCCGCCTCCCGGAGGGGCCTCCGGTGGAGGCGCAGGGTGTACGCCACGTTGTCCCGCGCCGTCCCCCGGAAGAGGTAGGGCCGCTGGTGCACGAGCACCGCCCGCCCCGGGCGCGGGAGGCCCGTGACCGTCCCCCGGGTGGGGCGGAGCAACCCGGCGAGGATCCGGAGGAGCGTGGTCTTCCCGCTCCCGTTCTCGCCGCCGATCCCCAGGCGCTCTCCGGGCGCGATGTCCAGCGCGGGGAGGGAAAGGGCGCGGGCGTCGTCGAACCGCATCTCGATCTCCCGGAGGCGGATCACGGGTGCGCCTCCCGGCTCAGGCGGTGGGCGAGGAGGGCCGCCCCCACCGCGAGAACGAGGAGGATGACCCCCGAGGCGAGACCCCGGCCGAACTCGCCCCGGCGCACCTCCAGGGTGATCGTGGAGGCGAGGGTCCGGGTCGCCATCCGGAGGTTCCCGCCCACGAGCAGCACCACCCCCAGCTCCGAGAGACAGCGGGCGGCCCCCGCGAGGACGGCGGCCGCGAGCCCCGTCCGCACCTCCCCCAGCACCGTGAGGAGAACGCGGATCCGGCCGGCCCCCAGGGTCCGGGCCGTCTCCGCCACGCGGCGGGGGAGGGCCGAGGCGGCCCCGTGGGTGAGCGCGGTGACGAGGGGGAAGGCGAGCAGGAACTCGCCGGAGATGACGGCGCCCTTCGTGTAGAGGAGGGAAAGGCCTCCGAAGAGCCCCTGCCGGGAGACGAGGCCGTACACGAAGAGCCCCACCACCACGGTGGGGGTGAACATCCCCACCCGGATCAGGAAGACCAGGAGCCCCCGGCCGTCGCGCCGGTGGATGCCGAGCCAGGCCCCGCAGGGGAACGCCGCGAGGGAGGCGAGGGCCACCGCCGTCACCGTGCAGAGGACCGTCACGTAGACGGCGTGGAGCACGGCGGGGTCGCCGCGGGCGATGAGCCGGAACGCCTCCACGAACCCCTCCGCGAAGAACTCCACCCTTCAGCGCTCCGCGGCGGGGTGGAACAGCACCCGGCCGCCCACCCGGAAGGCCGCGATCCGCGCCTGGCCCTCGGGGGAGGTGAGGTAGTCGAGGAGCTTCCGCGCCCCCTCCGCGTTCACGTGCGGGTGGCGCGCGGGGTTCACGAGGATCGCCCCGTAGGAGTTTCGGAGGGCGGGGTCGCCCGAAACGAGCACCGGGAGGTCCACCTTCTTCCCGAAGGCCAGCAGCGTGCCGCGGTCGGTGAGCACGTAGGCCCGCATCTGGTCGGCGATGTTCAGGCAGGCGCCCATCCCCTGCCCCGCCTCCTGGTAGCGGGGCCAGGAGGGGGTGATCCCGGCGGCCTTCCAGAGCGCCTTCTCGCGGATGTGGGTCCCGGAGTCGTCGCCGCGGGAGACGAACGGGGCCCCGGCCGCCGCGATGCGCCGCAGGGCCCGGGCGGCGCCGGAAAGCCCCCGGATCCCCGCGGGGTCCTCGGCGGGCCCCGCGATCACGAAGTCGTTCCACATCACGTCGCGGCGGTCGATGCAGCCGAAGAACTGCTCCGAATTGCCCCGGTAGTTGAAGCA
>JAOZQC010000194.1:0-6078 GCA_029932425.1 Planctomycetota bacterium
CCCGGTTCGGGCAGACCGCCACGCAGCAGCCGCAGCCCACGCACAGCGCCTCGTTGACCACGGCCCGCTTCACCGTCCGCCCGTCCTCCTCCCGCTCCTCGATCCGGAGCGCTCCGTCGTACTCGCACTCCGCGACGCAGAGACCGCTCCCCTCGCACCTCTCGGGGTCCACGCGCGCCACGTAGGGGTCGAGCTCCACGTGGCCCCGGATGAGGATCGAGGCCGCCTTCGAGGCGGCGGCGGACGCCGACTGGCAGCTCTCCGTGATGTCCTTGGGCCCCTGGGAGGTCCCGGCCAGGACCACCCCGTTCACCGCCACCTCCACGGGCCTGAGCTTGGGGTGGACCTCGAGGAGGAACCCGTCGGTGCCCTGGGGCAGCTTCAGGGATTCCACGAGCTCCGGGATCGGGGCGGGGACCATCCCCACCGCGAGCACGACGAGATCCACCACGGTCTCGATCTCCTCGCCGCAGGTGAGCCCGTCCCGGGCGGTGACGAGGAGATGGCCTCCGTCTTCGGGTTTCGCCTTCGTGACCTTGGGCCGTCCGTCCCCGGGGTAGCGGATGAAGATCGTGCCGTCCCGGGAAGCCTGCTCGTAGAGCTCCTCGTGCCCCCGGCCGTAGGTCCGGATGTCCTGGTAGAAGTCGAACACGTGGATGTCGGGCCACCGCCGGTGGAGATCGTTCACCGCCTTGAGGGTCGCGTTGCAGCAGACCCGGGAGCAGTAGGTGTGGAGCCGCCCGTCCTCGTGGGGCTTGTGGACGCCCTCCAGCTCCCGGCTGCCCACGCAGTGGATGAAGGCGATGCTGCGGACCGGCTCGCCCTCGAAGGAGAGCGGTTCCCCGTCGTCCGGCAGACCCGCCAGCAGGGAGACGAAGTCCGGCAGCGTCACCACCCGGGAGCGCCGCCCGAAGCCGTACTCCCCCTTCCGCGGCGTGTACGGCGTGAAGCCCGTGGCGACCACGACAGCCCCGGCCCGGATCTCGTGATGCCGGGGCTCGCCGCCCTCTCCGCCCGCCTCCTCCACCACCACGGTGAAGTTCCCCACGTATCCGCCGGCCTGGACGATCCGGGACGCGGTGAAGACGGTGATCCGGGAGTCCCCCCGGACCTCCTCCACGAGCGCGTCCACCACCTCCGGGCCCCGCTCCTCCGTGGGGAAGATCTTCCCCAGGGAGGAGACGCGGCCGCCCAATTCCGGCTCCTTCTCCACGAGCGTGACCGGCACCCCGCGCCGGGAGAGATCGAGGGCGGCCCGGAGCCCCGCCACCCCGCCTCCCACGACGAGCGCCCGGCGGCTCGCCTCCACGCGGATCGGGTCCAGGGGCACGAGCCCCCGGGCCTTCTCCACCGCGGCCTTCACGAGGACGGCGGCCTTCTCCGTCGCCTCCTCCCGGGAGGTGTGGACCCAGCTCACCTGCTCCCGGACGTTCGCGTGCTCGTAGACGAAGGGGTTCAGGCCGCCCCGGGAAACGGCGGTGCGGAAGGTGGTCTCGTGGAGGCTCGGCGAGCAGGAGGCCACCACCACGTGATCCAGGTGGTGCTTTTCGATGTCCTCCACGATGAGGGCCTGACCGGGGTCGGAGCACATGAACATGTTCGTCCGGGCCACCGCCACCCCGGGGAGCTTCCCCGCGCGCCGGGCGACCTCCTCCACGTCCACCTTGTCGGAGATGTTCCCGCCGCAGTGGCAGACGTAGACCCCGATCCGGGTCCCCTCCCGCTCCTCCGGAGGCGGACCGTCCTCGGCTTCCTTCTCGTTCCCGGCCGTCCCGAGGCGCTCGTTCTCTTCAGGCATGGACCGGCTCCTTCTCCGCCGGGGCCCGCGTCTTCGCCAGGTAGTTCGCGGCGGCCATGGCCGCAGCCCCGGCCTGGGCGATGGTGTCCACGATGTCCTTGGGCCCCGCCGCCGTGCCGGCCACGAAGATCCCGTCGCGGTCCGTGAGACAGGGCTCCGTGGCCGGCCGGGGCACGTTCACGAAACCGTCGTCGGCCACCCGGAGCGGCACCCGATCCGAGAGGTCGCAGGCGGGCAGCATGCCGAGGGAGAGAACCACCAGGTCGTGCTTTCTCTCCTCCACCTGGCCGTACCCGTCGATCCGCTCGTAGCGCAGGACCACCCCCCGATCCGAGGCCTCCTCGATCTTCGCCACCTTGCCCTTGACGAACTCCACTCCCATGGCCCGGGCGTTCTGGTAGAACTCCTCGTACCCCTTCCCGAACGCGCGGATGTCCATGTAGTAGATCGTGATCTCCGCGAAGGGCAGCGCCCCCGAGAGGAGCATGGCCTGCTTGATCGCGTACATGCAGCACACGCGCGAGCAGTAGGGCACGCCCAGGGTCCGGTCCCGCGACCCCGCGCACTGCACGAAGGCCACGGAGTCGGGAACCTTCCCGTCGGCGGGGCGGAGCACCCGGCCGTAGGGCCCGTGCGGGGCGAGGAGCCGCTCCATGACCAGGGGGGAGATCACGTTGGCGATCTCCGGGGCATGGTACTGGGGCTTGGCCGCCATGTCCGTCAGGCGGAAACCCGTGGCCACGATCACGGCGCCCGCCGAGAACTCGATCTCCCTCGGTTCCTGGTCCAGCTCCACCGCCCCCGTGGGGCAGGCGTCCACGCACTTCCCGCACACGATGCAGTGCTCGGGCTCGAGGAGGGCGACCTGGGGGATGGCGTTGGTGAAGGGGACGTAGATCGCGCGGTGGGCCCCGAGCCCTCCCTCGAAGTCGTCCGGGACCTCCACGTCGCAGGCGTACTCGCAGAGACGGCACCCGATGCAGTCCTCCTCCCGGACGAAGCGGGGATGGAGGAGGATCCGGGCGTCGAAGCCGTCGCCGTCCGGCGCCAGGGACCGGACCTCGGCGAGGCTGAGGATCTCGATGTTCTCGTGGTGGGCCGCCGCCGCCATCTTCGGCGTGGTGATGCAGCTCGCGCAGTCCAGGGTGGGAAAGACCTTGGAGAGGGCGATCATCTTCCCGCCGATGCTCGGCTCGCGTTCGACGATCACCACCCGGAATCCCTGGTCCGCGAGGTCGAGGGCCGCCTGCAGCCCCGCGATGCCGCCCCCGATGATCAGGGCGTCGGCCGTCTTCTTCCCGCTCATGCCGTCACCGCCTCCTCTTCCGCGAGCACCTCGTTCATGGAGGCGACCTCCTTCAGGAACGACTTCGTGCACACGGTGCAGATGGAACAGAGCTTCAGCCTCTCCGGGTTGACTCCCCGCTCCTTGAGCCCCCGGTACACCCTGTCGATCCGGGCCGCGAGGCGCTCGTAGGCGCCCTGGTAGGGGCACTCCACGCCGCAGGACATGACGATGATCCCGCCGATGCCCTTTTCGAAGGCGCGGTAGTAGAACGACTCGGGGAAGATCGCGGGCGAGGGCACCCGGATGACGTAGGTGTTCGACGGGTACGTGAGGTGCGCCTGCCCCACGGCGTCCGCGCCCGGATAGGCGCAGGCCGCCGAGGCCAGGATCAGGATGGGAGGCGCCGGGGAAGGCATGGAACGCGCCTCCGGGACTACTTCTGCCGCCGGACGAAGATCCGGTCGTACCCCTCGTCCGCCTCGAGCACCCCGAGGAACTCGTGGCCCACCTTGTTCGCCCAGATGGGGATGTCTTTCCGCGTTCCGGGGTCGTTCGAGCGGATCTCGAGCACCTCGCCCACCGGCACCCCGCCGATCCCCTTCTTCGCCTCGAGCAGGGGACCGGGGCACGCGCTCCCGCGCGCATCCACCACCTTCGCCGGCTCCAGGTCCATCAGGTCTTTCGCGTCCATCTTCTCTCTCCTTGTCCTGTGCCGCGCGGATCCCTCAACGATCCGCCGCGGACGTTCCCTCGGCTCGTCGGCCCGTCTTCCGGATCTCCTCCAGGATCGCCTCCCGGATGAGAGCGGAAGCCTCGAGGAACTTCTCGTTGGTGATGCGGTAGTAGACGTTCTGGCCTTCCCGGCGCTGCCGGACGGCGCGCCGGTCCTTCATCGTCTGGAGGTGCTGGGAAACGGTCGACAGCGACATCCCGAGCTCGCGGGCGATGTCACCCACGCGTTTCTCCCCCTCCGCCAGCAAGGTCAAGATCCTGAGCCGCGCGGGGTTCGCGAAGATCCCGCAGAACCTCGCCTGCATGGCGAACAGGTCCGGGGCGGCCAGGCGTTTTCTCTTCCCGTGTTTCATTAGTTTCGGAACTCTGGAATTTCACGATTACTATACTCCAGAAGTCCCCGGATTCCAAAAAAGGTGGGGGCGGCGAGCGGCCCGGCCCGCGCGCCTCGTCAGGCGTGCGGGCGACGGCTCTCATCTGCAGCGGGAAACGGGCTTCCGCCGGAGCGCGGGGCCTGTGGTCCACCGCAGGCTGCTCCGGCGGGAGATCGGCGCCCGGGGCCGGACGCGACGAGGAGTCTTTACGGGTCGATGACGAGGGGCAACACCGCCCTGGGCGGCGAGATCCGGCGAAAACCGTGCATCCTGATGAGAAGTGCGGGCTAGGTACCGAAACGGGAGCCATCATCGATCTCCGGGGCCAGCTTCCGGAGGGCGGCGGTGGCGGGACTCTCCTCGAGCACGAAGGGCCGGCCGGCCACCACCGCGTCGATCACCGCGCGGTCGAAGGGGATCCGACCGATCAGCGGGATCCCGCGCTCCTCCAGACGATCGGCGATCCGCCGCGTGCCCTCCGGGGAGAGATCCCAGCGGTTGACCACCACGCCCGCCGGCACGCGGAAGTGGTCCGCCAGATCCAGCACCCGCTCCAGGTCGTGGAGCCCCGACACGCCCGGTTCCGCCACGAGGAGGACCCGGTCCGCGCCGGTGATCGCGGAGATCGCGGGACAGCCGATCCCCGGCGGTCCGTCGACGAGGAGGAGTGCCCCGCCTTCCGCCGCGCCCAGCTCGCGCGCCCGCTGCCGCACCCGGGCCACGAGCTTTCCGCTGTTCTCCCCCCCCGGGGCGAGGCGGGCGTGGACCAGCAGACCCCACGGCGTGCGGGAGAGGAACAGTCGTCCGTCCTCCACCGGCTCCATGGCGATCGCGTCCTGCGGGCAGACCCGGGCGCAGAGGCCGCAAGCCTCGCACGCGAAGGCATCGATGGAGAGGTCCGGCCGGATGGCGTCGAAACGGCAGTGCTCCCGGCACAGGCCGCAGGCGTCGCACCGCCCGTCGTCCTTCACGGGGGCCGAGCCTCCCGAGTACGGACTCTCCTCGAGGGCCTCCGCGTCGAGGAGGAGCTCCAGATTCGCGGCGTCCACGTCGGCGTCCGCCAGCACCGCCCGGCCGGCGAGGACGGCCAGCGACGCGGTCACCGCGGTCTTGCCCGTCCCCCCCTTCCCGCTCATGACCACGATCTCCCTCACCTCGTCCTCCCCACCTCGGCGGCCCGCTCCCCGAGCGCCGCCGCGACCTCGACGAGTCGAGGGCCGTACTCCGGCCGGACGTCGACGAGGGGGCGTCCCCTCGCCCCCGCCTCGGCGATCCCCCGGTCGAACGGGATCTCCAGGAGGATCGGCACGCCCGCCTCGCGGCAGAAGGTCCGGACCCCCGGATCCCCCACGTCGGCCCGGTTCAGGACCACCCCCGCGGGAAGGGAGAGCTCCCGGACGAGCTCCACGGCGAGCTTCAGGTCGTGAAGGCCGAAGGGGGTGGGCTCCGTGACCAGGAGACAGGCGGAAGCGCCGTGCAGGGCCTCCACCACCGGGCAGGCGACCCCCGGAGGGCAATCGATCACCGCCGTTCCGTTCTCCGGGAGGTGACGTTTCACCGCCCGGATCACCGGGCCCGGGCTCGGCTCCGCGAGGGTGAGGCGCCCCATGGCGAAGGGGTGATCTCCGAACCGCCCCGTGGAGACCTCCCCCACCACCTTCCGTCCCTCGGCGAAGGCCTCCCGGGGGCAGAGGTCCACGCAGGCGCCGCAGCCGTGGCAGAGGTGGGGATAGACGTAGGCCCGCCGGGCGATGACCGCGATCGCCCCGAACGCGCACACCTCCCGGCACACGGGGGCCTCGCGATCGACACAGCCGTCGCAGCGTTCCGGATCGAGGACCGGGACCATGACCGGCACCTCCCGGGTGTCCTCGATCCGGAGATCA
>JAOZQC010000194.1:6088-6610 GCA_029932425.1 Planctomycetota bacterium
CGAGGTGGCAGTCCGGCGCCTCCCCGTCGCAGTCGAGACGCCGCGCGCCGGGCAGGGCGGTGGCGAGCGCCACGGAGACCGTGGTCTTGCCCGTGCCGCCCGTCCCGCTGGCGACCGCGATGGAGAACGTGCTCAGGACGAGGACTCCTCGCTCTTCGAGCGCCCCTTGAGGTGGGCCAGCCTCTCCTTCAAGTACGCGATCTCCTCCTCGAGAGCGGCCGCTTCATCCTCCTCCCGGAGCCACGCGCCGCCCCGGTGGAAGCCGTAGCCGTAGCCGTAACCGCGGCGGAACCCGTAGCCCCGGCCGTAGCCGAAGCCGCGACCGTACCCGAAACCCCGGCCCCGGCGTGCGAAGCCGCGCCCGAATCCGAGACCCCATCCGCGACCGGCGCCGGGGGCCACTGCCCGGCGGCCGCCCCCGCAAAGACCCAAACCCCAGCCTGTCCTGGGACCTTCGCCCCACGGACCCGTTCGATCACCACCCGGCATCTTGATCTCTCCTTTCTGTCCGCCCTCGAGAGA